>NZ_BMPE01000004.1 GCF_014647435.1 Deinococcus radiotolerans
TCGGCTCCAGTGCCAGGGCATCCACCGTGGACCCTTGGTATCTTGACCATCTCTTTCATGGCGTTTCAGTCGCGCTGTTCCCCAGGGGGTTCAGTCGCGCTGGAACGCCGGTATATGCGTTCTCTCGCTCGTTTCACACTCGTTGTCATGCTGCCCGCCTCGCTTGAGGCTCAGAAAAGATACAGGTCCTACCTGAATCTGTCAACTCCCCTTGAGGAAGCTGACCTTGAGAGATCAACACAGCTCAGCGGAACGGCGTGTGGCAGCGCGAAACCTCATCGGGGGCTGGGAGACTGGGAGGCGATATGCCGCGCCTCTCCCCCATCCTGTGCCTGCTCGTGCTGGGCAGTGCCCCTGCCACAGCCCTGACCGTGAACCCTGTCGTCGCCGGGGGCACCCTCTACACGGTGGCGACCATCACGCCGGGCCGCGACGACCTGCGGCTGCACTGGCGCAACCCCACCACCTCTGCCCCATACGCGACCTTCGCGCAGCTGGGGGCCCGGTTGAAGAAGGAGGGGCGCACGCTGCTGTTTGCCACGAACAGCGGCATCTACGCGCCAGGCCTGACACCCCTGGGCCTCCATATAGAGGGTGGGCGGATACTGACGCCACTGAACCTCGCGCGGTCCGGTGGGAACTTCGCGCTGCGGCCCAACGGCGTGTTCTGGATCAAGGGCAGCCGCGCGGGCGTGCTGGAAACCGATGCGTATCGCCGCGCACGCCTGATCCCTACATACGCCACGCAGTCCGGGCCGCTGCTGGTTCAGGGTGGTCAGCTGCACCCGGCCTTCAACAAGGGAGGGACCTCATTCAAGCTGCGCAGCGGCGTGGGCGTCTGCCGGGGCGGGCAGATGCGCTTCGCGGTCAGTGCAGGGCCCGTCAACTTCTACACCTTCGCCACCTTCTTCCGGGACACGCTGGGCTGCCCGGACGCGCTGTACCTGGACGGCAGCATCAGCGCGTACGCCACGCCGGACCGCGACACCCAGCTGGCAGGCTTCGCCGGGATCTGGAGCGTGAGCCGCTGAGCGCCCCACCAGACCCGGGAACCCCGCCGCGCCGCCCCCCGTACTGTGCTGCATGGACTTCACCTGGAAAGGCACGACCGAACGCGACCTGAGCTGCGGGCAGAACCGTCTGGAGGTCATCGAGTACAGCGCCGAGCCCATGGAGGCCGCGCTGAGCGGCTACCACCAGACGCTGAGCCGCCCCGCCCGCTGGCGGCAGCTGGCCGTGCACGTCGCCGGGGACGGCAGTGCCGGGAACGCCGTGCTGGAGACCGGCGCCCTGCAGTACCTGCGCGGCACTCTAGAGATGCAGGCCGTGAACGCCGCCGGGGGCAGCGGCCTGGGCGGCTTCCTGCGCGGGGCCGTTACCGCCGCCGCCAGCGGCGAGGGCCTGTACAAGACTGCCTTCCGGGGCAGCGGCACCCTGTACACCGAACCCACCCGCCTGCACGTGCTGCTGGGCGAACTGCGCGGCGAGAGCCTGATCGTGGACGACGGCGCGTTCGTCGCGTGCGTGGGCGACATCAGCGTGGGTCGCCACGTGAACCACGGCTTCGCGCAGGCGGTCGGCAGCGGCGAGGGCCGCGTGCAGCCCAAGCTGACCGGCAGCGGCCTGTTCGCGTTGCAGAGCCCCGTCCCGCCCGAGGAATTCCAGGTGCTTGAACTGCGGGGCGACACCCTGAAAGTCGACGGGAACCTCGTGGTGGCGTACACCGACGGGCTGGAGTTCAAGGTGGAGAAGAGCGCGCGCGGGCTGCTCGGTAGCGGCAAGACCGGCGAGGGCTTCGTGCAGGCCTACCGCGGCACCGGCCGCGTATGGCTCGCCCCGACCCTCCCCCTGCACGTCTCTCACTGAGTCGGAGCACTGACACGGCTGGGACGGTGAATCCGTTTCAGCCTGTTTCAATTCAGGCCCACAGGCCAGGGTGCAGAGGGACGCCTCCGCCAGACGGCGCAGGCGCTTCTGACCGCGCCCCACTAGGGTAGAGGTGAAGTCGCCCCACGCTCAACGTGACGAGGCGGCCCCTTTTCCGTACTGCGCGGCGCCGTTGATTTCCGCAGCGGCCGCCCGCTGGGCCCCACGACCACCGGAAATCTGACCATGTCCATTCCTGATCCTCTGACCCTCTGGCGGGAGCTGGAGGCCGCCATTCGCCACACCCTGACGAACAACGAACTCGCGCAGGGCGGCCTGCTGATCGCCGCGCTGAGCGCCCTGGCCGTGCAGGCCCGCACCCTCCCGGCTACCGCCCTGAACCACCTGAAGGGCCGCTTCACGATCACGCTGGACGTGCAGGGCGACGACGCCGCGTTCCCGTGGCTGGCCGCGTGGCTCGCCGCGCAGCCCGTCGGACGGCACCTGCGGCACCTGGGCGTCGTGACCCGCTTCAACGAGCAGATGGGCGGGCAGAACCTCACGCTGGGCGTCGACCGCGACGGGGACGACGTAAACGTCCGCCTCGTGCCCCTGAGCGGGCAGGTTCTGCTGCGCTACCGCGGCCACTGGGTGCTCGCACGGCCCGCCCGCACCCAGCGGCAGATTGCCGGGAGCAGCGCCGGGGGGTTCAATCACAGCCTTACCTTCCGGATGCTGGCCAGCGCCCGGCCCATCATCGGGGAGCTGCTGCGCGACGCGTACGACAGCACCGCCGGACGCAGCGACGGCCGCGTCGAGATCCACGTGCCCGAGTACCAGGGCTGGACACTCGCCGAGCGCCGACCCGCCCGCCCCCTGAGCAGCCTCATCTACACCGAGACGCTGCTGGACACGCTGAGCGGCGACCTGAGCGCTTTCTTCCGCGACCGGGACTGGTACGCGCAGATGGGTATCCCCTACCGCCGCGGGTACCTGCTGCACGGCCCGCCCGGCAACGGCAAGAGCAGCCTCGTGGCGGCGCTCGCCGGGCACTTCGGGCTGAACGTCTGCGTGCTGAACCTCGCCACGCCCGACCTGACCGACGACCGCCTGACCGGCCTCCTGAGCAACCTGCCCCGCCGCGCCCTGCTGCTGCTGGAAGACATCGACGCGGTGTTCCTGGGCCGCGAACCGCGCGCGCCCACCGTGAAACTGTCCTTCAACGGCCTGCTGAACGCCCTGGACGGTGTGGCCGCCGGGGAAGGCCGCGTGACCTTCATGACCACCAACGACCTGGGCGGCCTGGACGCCGCCCTGATCCGCCCCGGCCGCGCCGACCGGCACGTGCACCTGGGCAACGCCACGCCCGAACAGGTCGCCGGGATGCTCCGGCGCTTCTGGCCCGACTGGACGGAAGCGCAGGTCCGTGACCTCACGCAGCGCGTGCCCGGCGGCCTGCTGAGCATGGCGCGCGTGCAGGAATACCTCCTCGAACGCCGCGCCGACGAGGCGGGCGTCACCCGCGACTGGGCTGCCCTGACCAGCACCGGCTGCCCCACCCGCCTGCGCCTCCTGCCCGCCAGCTGATCCCCGTCTGCACCTGCCCACCCTTCACCCCGCCACGCGTGACAGCATGGCGGGGTGCTTCAGGCCCTGAGTAACGTCCTGCTGCCCGTCATGCTCGTCGCGGGGCTGGGCGCGGTCGTCTCGGCGCGGTTTCCGATTGATCAGGCGACCATCGCGCGGGTCACGCTGTACTTGCTGTCCCCGGCGCTGGTGCTGAACGTCCTGCTGACCACGCCCGTCCAGGCGCGCGAGGTCGTCAGTCTGGGCGCGGCGTACGCCCTGACCGTCGCGGGCAGCCTGCTGCTGGGCTGGCTGACCGGCCTGCGCGCCCCGCAGGATCAGCGGCGCAGCCTCGCCGCGAGCGTCGGCATCTGGAACAGCGGCAACATGGGCCTTCCCATTGCGCTGTTCGCCTTCGGACAGGCGGGCTTCGCGCACGCCACGCTGCTGTTCCTGATGTCCTTCGTGGGCATGTACGTCATCGCGCCCGTCGTGTACACCGCCCGCGTGCGCCGCCCCGACCAGTCGCACCCCACGCCTGCCGGGATGCTGCTGAACGTGGTGCGTCTGCCCGCTGTGTGGATGGTCGCGCTGGGCATCACCCTCCGCGCGCTGCACCTGCATCTGCCTCAGGGCGTCATGCGTGGCGTGGAGCTGCTGGCGCAGGCGACCCTCCCGATGGTGCTGCTCTCACTGGGTCTGCAACTCGGCTCGGGCGGCTGGCCGCGCCTGGACGCCCGCGTGTGGCTCGCGACCGCCGCGCGGCTGATCGGCGGCCCCCTGCTGGGCCTCGTTGCCGGACTCGCCTGCGGCCAGCGGGGCGAGGTGCTAGCCGTCCTCGTGCTGTCCGCCAGCATGCCCACCGCGGTCAACGCGCTGCTGATCGCCCGCGAGTACGGAGGGGACGCCGAAACAGTCGCCCGCACCGCGTTCCTCAGCACGCTGTTGAGCGTCCCGACCATTGCCCTCGTCGTGACCCTCCTGCCCCGCCTGACGCCCTGACGCCTGTGCATAACCTGCATACCTCTGTCCGAGAATCCCCGTACAACACGCCATGTTCAGGTCCGGTGCGTAGAGGTTGACACGCCCTGCATACCACGCTATTCTTTCCTTATCACCGTCCGCGAAGGGCGGATTTTTTATTTCTCCCCCAACTGATCTCGCAACGAATGCCAAAGATCACCTGATGAGCGCCTGTCTGACCCGCAGTCCACACTGAAGGCACATGCGAAATCCTCTGCATCGGAAGATCCGGCAGGCGAAAGTCGAGTGGCGCGTCAAGTACGGCAGCCGCTGCAACGGAGGCCGAACCGGCCGAATCCGCATCAGGATCCCCAAACCCCACCGGCGCGGCGCCTAGCACAGAGAACGCGCAGCAGAGGTATCAGCCCCTGCCCCAGCTCAGCGGCGCTGAGAGGCGATCAGGGCATCCAGCCGGCCCAGGCGGCCCCGCAGCGCCAAGATGTAAACGGGCGGCGGGACCTCCTCACCCATCGTCCAGGTGCGCAGATCGTGCGTCTCGCCGACAGTCAGCAGCTGATCGAGGACCCGCAGGAGCATGCGGCGGCCCTCGGCATGCTCGGCGAGCAGTTCGGGCAGGGTCATGTCGGCCAGGGGCGCAGTGCGGCGCAGCGGCAGGCCGTCCAGGTGGCCTTCCAGACCGATGCGCATTTCCATCTGCATCTTGCGCTCCATGCCGATCGCGCCGCGCAGGGTCTCCTCGGCACCTGCACTCCAGCCGCCGGTGTCCTGCGGGGTGAGGGGTCGGGCGTGCAGGGCGCGCTGCACGGCGCGCGGGTCGGTGTGGCGGGCTTCCTCGCGCAGAAGGTCCAGCGGATGAGGTTCAGGAGCAGTCACGCCGTCCAGTCTGCCGCACGCGTGACCGGAGGGCCTGCGCCGCCTCGCCTATGCTGGAGGGCATGCAACACACCCGCACCTGGTCTGACGTGTATGGCAGCGCCCGCGCCCTGTTCGAGGGTCGCGCCGGGGGGCACGCGTGGCTGATCGCCGCGCCGCCCGAACTGGCGGGCGAACTCGCGGCGGCCATCGCGGGTGTGGACGGGAAGGGCCACGCCGCGCTGATCGTGTACGAGGGCCTGACGCCGCTGCTGGCCGCCGTGCAAGAGGAACGTCCGCGCGGGGTGATCGTGGTCGCGGACACGGCGCTGGCGGGCGGCCCGGCGGTGAGCGTGCCCGACACGCTGGTCGAGGACGCGGGCGACTTGCCCTACCGCGAGGGCGGCGAGTTCCCCGCCTGGACCGGCGAGGACACCAGCGCGGACGCGCAGGGCGAGTGCCCAGCCGCGTCCGCAGTGGCAGGCCTGGGCGTCCCCGTGACCGTCACCACGCCCGCCGCACTGACTGCCACCATGACCGCCTGGATGGACCGCACCCCGCACGGCCGCTGAAGCACTGGAGGTTTACCGCAGCAGGAGGCAGGTGGTCGTGGCGTGCGCGTACAGCTTCCCGGCGTCGTCCACGATGCGGCCCTCGGCGATGGCGGTCTGGCGGGTGACCTGCACGACCTGCCCGATGGCCTGCACCTCGGGGCCACCCGCGAGCAGGGGGCGGATGCAGTTGAACTTCAGTTCCAGTGTCGTGTAGCCCACTCCTGCGGGCAGCGTGGTGTGGACAGCGCAGCCCACGGCGGAGTCGAGCAGCGTGGCGAACACGCCGCCGTGCACGCTGCCGATGGGGTTGTGGTGAAACTCCTGCGGTTTCAGGCGGAAGACGGCGCGGCCTTCCGTGAAGTCCTCGACCCTCAGGGGTTCCATGCCGAGCGTCATGCCAATGGGGGCGGCGGGCAGTTCGCCGCGGGCGATGGCGTGCAGGTAATCCAGGCCGCTGAGGCGGCGGGCGGCTTCCAGCGCGGGGGTCATGTCGGCCCAGGTGTAGGTGCGCTCTCGGGGCAGGTGGGTCATGCGCGGAGGATACGCGCGGGCGGGAGGGGTTTCTGGACTGCCCCTCCCGCCCTGCCCTGCGGGGCATGGGACGCGGGTCACGGTTCGCTCGGGGGTGGGCGGTACACTGCCGCGCGTGAGCCTGCCTGCCCCCTCCCCCGCGCTGGATCCGGTGGCGCGGCACCTGTACGTGCACGTGCCGTTCTGCCCGACGATCTGCCCGTACTGTGATTTTCACGTCCTGACGCGCCGCGCCGGACTGGTCGAACGGTACCTGGAACAGATAGAGGTCGAGGCGGCAGGGCTGGCCGCGGCCTACACCGTCGAGCTGGACACGGTGTACCTGGGGGGCGGCACGCCCAGCTTCCTGCGGGACGAGGAACTCGCGGCGCTGGTGGGCAGCGTCCGGCGGCACCTGGGCTGGGGCCGCGTGGAGAACACGCTGGAGGTCAATCCGGGGACGGTCAGCGGGGCGCGCGCGGCGCACTGGCGGGCGCTGGGCTTCGACCGGGCCAGCGTGGGCGTGCAGAGTCTCGACGACGCCACCTTGAAATTCCTGGGCCGTCAGCATGACGCGGCGCAGGCGCGCGAGGCCGTGACGACCCTGATCGGCGCGGGCCTCCGCGTGAGCGGTGACCTGATCACGGCTGTGCCGGGGCAGCCGCTCCTGAGTGACATCCAGGGGCTGGTGGACCTGGGCGTGGGGCACGTCAGTGCGTACACGCTGACCATCGAGCCCGGCACCGAGTTCGCCCGGCGCGGCGTGACCGTGCAGGAGGACGACGAGCGGCGCGGCTTCGAGGACACCGAGGCGGCCCTGACCGCGCTGGGCTTCACCCGGTACGAGGTGAGCAACTACGCGCGGCCCGGGCAGGAATCCCGGCACAACCTCGCGTACTGGCAGGGCCGCACGTACCTGGGCCTGGGGCCGGGCGCGGCGGGGCACTACCCGGCGGAAGGTGGAGCGCAGGGACCAGGGGACGTGTTGACGGTCCGCCGGACGAATCCGCACCTGCACGAGTGGCTGACGGGGGCAGCGGGCGAGGCGGAGGCGATCGATGCGGCAGAGTTCGTGACGGACGCGCTGTTCATGGGCCTGCGCCTGCGCGCGGGGGTGGATCTGGCGGACCTGTCACGCCGCAGCGGCCTGGATGTGGCTGAGGTGTACGCCGCGCCCATCGCGCAGAACGTCGCGCGCGGCCTCCTGACCCTGGACGGCGACCGGCTGCGCGCCACGCCGGACGGCTGGTGGGTCCTGAATCGCGTGATAACAGACTTCCTGGAGGTGTGAGTCTTTTCTCCATCACCTGTCACCTCTCCCCCATCAACTTTTTTGACCAGTGGGAGTTGTGAATCACGCCTGTCCAGCTATGGCGGCAGGTCAGTGACGGCTCACGGGGGGCGCGTTAGACTGCCAGCATGACGAAATCCTATGACTACGACGTGCTCGTGATCGGCGCGGGACCCGGCGGGTATCACGCGGCGATCCGCGCGGCGCAGCTGGGCCTGAAGGTCGCGTGCGCCGAGCGGGAGAAGGTGGGCGGCGTCTGCCTGAACGTGGGCTGCATTCCCACCAAGGCGCTGCTGCACGCCGGTGAGCAGATCGCCGCGGCGCGGCACGCGGCGGACTTCGGCCTGACCTTCGGCGAGCAGCGGATGGACATTGCCAAACTGAACGGCTGGAAAGACGGCATCGTGAAGAAACTGACGGGCGGCGTGGGCGCGCTGTTCAAGGCGAACAAGGTCACGCACCTGACCGGGCAGGCCAGCTTCGTGGACGACCACACCGTCAAGGTCGGCGAGCAGACGGTCACGGCGGCCAGCATCATCATCGCGACGGGCAGCGAGCCTGCCAAACTGCCGGGCCTGGACGTGGATCAGGAGAGCATCGTGGACTCCACGGGCGCGCTGGTCATGCCGGACCCGGTGCCCGCGCGCATGCTGTGCATCGGCGGCGGCGTGATCGGCTTCGAGTTCGCGCACGTGTACAACAACATGGGCAGCAAGGTCAAAGTCATCGAGTTCATGCCGAACGTGGTGCCCGGCGCGGACGCCGACGCCGTCAAGGAATTCACGAAGGCCATGAAGAAGCAGGGCATCGAGATCGCCGTGCAGACCAAGGCCAACAAGGCCGAGAAGAAAGCCGACGGCGTTCACGTGGAACTCGAGGACGTGAAGACCGGCGCCAAGACAGTGGAGGTCTTCGACCGCGTGCTGGTGGCAGTGGGCCGCCGCCCCCGCACCGACGGCCTGAACGCCCAGGCGGCGGGCGTCACGGTCACGGACCGGGGCTTCATCCCGGCGGACAAGCAGCAGCGCACGAACGTCCCGCACATCTACTCCATCGGGGACGTCGCCAGTAACCCCATGCTAGCCCACAAGGCCATGAAGGAAGGCCTCGTGGCCGCCGAGGTGATTGCTGGGAAACCCGCCGAGCAGGACGCCGTCGCCATTCCCGGCGTGGTGTACACCAGTCCCGAACTGGCCTGGGTGGGCCTGACCGAGCAAGAAGCCAAAGACAAGGGCTACAACGTCAAGACCGGCGTGTTCCCCCTGTCCGCGTCGGGCCGCGCCATGACCCTCCAGCAGACGGACGGCTTCGTGAAAATGGTCGTCGAGAAGGACACGGACCTACTGCTGGGCGTGCACATCGTCGGCCCGCACGCCAGTGACCTGCTCGGCGAAGCCGGACTGGCGCTGGAGATGGCCGCCACCGCCAGCGACATCGCCCTGACCATCCACGCGCACCCCACCCTGGGCGAGAGCGTACTGGAAGCCGCCGAGGCGGTGCACAAGCAGGCGATTCACATCATGAACCGGTAAAAGCGCCGCCAGCGGACCGCGCTGGCCGCCCCGGTTGTGTGCTGCGCCGATCTCCGCACCCCGTGCAACGAGTCACCCCCTGGGATTCCAGGGGGTGACTCATGACCGCCGGCGGCGCGGCTGGCCTGAGGTCAACGGCCCTGAGGTTCGGCGGGGGCGTCCGTGTGCGCGGCGGGCAGCGTGAACCAGAAGGTGGTGCCCTGGCCGGGCGTGGAGTGCACGCCCATGCGGCCTCCGTGCCCCTCCACGATGCGGCGGGCGACGGATAGGCCAATGCCGGTGCCGGGGTACTCGTCGCGGCCGTGCAGCCGCTGGAAGATCGTGAAGATCCGGTCGTGGTACTCGGGGGGGATGCCGATGCCGTTGTCCTGCACGGTGAACTGCACCTCCTGCCCCTCGTGCCGCGCGCTGACGTGCACGTGTGGGGGCGTGCCGGGGCGGTGGAATTTCAGGGCGTTCCCGATGAGGTTCTGCAGCAGGCGGCGCAGCTGGGTGCTGGATACCATGACCGTGGGCAGCGGGTCGGCGCTGAGGGTCGCGCCGGTCTGCGTGATGGGCGCGGCCAGGTCGGCACGCAGCTGATCGAGCACGCGGTTGGGATCGGTGGGTTGAGGGGGTTCGCGCTGCGAGGTGACGCGCGCGAAACTCAGGAGGTCCTGGATCAGCTGCTGCATGCGGGCCGTGCCGCTGGAGATGTGATTCACGTACTGCCGCACGCGCGGGTCCTGCTGCGTGTCAAAGCGCCGGGTGAGCAGCTCGGCGAAGCTCGTGATGGTCCGCAGGGGTTCTTGCAGGTCGTGACTGGCGACGTACGCGAACTGTTCAAGTTCGGCGTTGCTGCGTTCGAGGTCCTGCGTGCGGCGCTGCAGCGTCTGGGCGTGCTCGGCGCGTTCCAGCGCGAGTTGCAGGCTGGACAGGACCGTGTCGAGCAGGCGGCGATTCACGCGGGACCAGGGCACCGGGTCGTGGCGGCCGATGACCAGCACGCCCCGCACACGCCCGCCGCTCTGCACGGGAAAGGACGCCGTGGCCTGGATGTCCGTGATGTCCTGGCGGGCGGCGGCGACGGTGGCGGGGTCGAACTGATCCTGGTAGTGGGGGGCGCGGGTGGTGTAGGGCCGGTCCACGTTGAGGGTCTGCCCGCGGGGCAGGCCGCGCTGGAGGACGGGCAGGAGCCTGGGGTTGCGGAAGTGGCCGCGGTGGCTGAGCAGGCGCCAGTGGTCGCCCTGCGGCTCGTAGTAGGTGATGACGGCGTGCGGCAGGAGGTTCACGATGATCTCCTGCGCGCGGCCCACCAGGCTGACCGGGTCGGGTTCCAGCGTGAGATCGCGGGAGAGTTCCGCGAAGGCTTCCAGCGCGCGGGTGCGGACCTCGAGTTCGGTGGCGTGCTCGCGCAGGGTGCGGGCCTGCTCGGCGCGTTCGATGGCCAGCCCGAGGCTCTGGGCGACGCTTTCCAGAACAGCCTTGTCGGCGCGTCGCCAGGGGCGGGCGTGGTTGAGTCCGAAGCCGAAGATGCCGCGCGGGTGGCCGTTCACGGCCACGGGCAGGGTCGCGGTCGTCTGGAGCTGCGCGGTGACTTCCTCCAGGCCGTCGGCGGCGTGATTGTACTGCTCCTGGTAGTAGGGGCGGCGGCTCTGCCAGGGAATGAGGAGGTTGGACGTGCCCTCGAAGGAGATGCCGGCGTCCAGCGTGGCCTGCAGGTCCGGGTTGCCCAGGTCGCCCACCTGGGATTTCAGGCGCCACAGGTCCCCTTCGGGTTCGTAGTACACGGCGAAACCGCTGGGCAGGAGCTGCTGCGCGAACTGCTGCGCGCGGCGGATCAGGGCGTACAGGTCGACTTCCTCCGTTAGGTCCCGCGTGAACGCCGCGAAGCCCTCCAGGACGGCCGTGCGGGCTTCCAGTTCGGTGTTCTGCGCGTGCAGCTGAGCGGCCAACTGGGCCAGGTCACTCTCGTTGCGGTTGAGGCGCGCCTCGGTTTCCGCGGCGCGGGCCTGACGTTCAAGTTCCAGGGCGCGGCGTTCCCGCAGGTCGCGGACGTAGCCGATGACCAGTTCGTCGGTCTCGTCGTGGTAGCGCAGGAGCTGCACCTCGACCGGGATGGGCTGGCCCTGGCGGTCCAGCATGGTTTTCTCGTACCAGCCGCTGGTGCCGTGCGTGAAGGCCCGCGCGAAGGCCGCCTCGTCGCTGGCGCGTTCCGTGTCGGGTGTCAGGTCCACCCAGTTGATGCGGCCGCCCTCGAAGTCCGCGCGGGTGTACCCGAGCAGGTGCAGGTACGCGTCGTTCACCTCGATCAGCTGGCCGTCCAGCGTGCCCACGGCACTCCCGACGGGGCTGAGGTCCGCGAAGGTCTGGGCGCGCGCCAGGCTGCTGCGGGTGGCCGCCAGGGCGAGGCGCAGTTCGGCGTGACTCAGGGCCAGGGTCGCCACGCGGGTCAGTGCGTGCAGCTCACCCTGTTCCTGGGCGGTGGGGGTGGGGCCGCTCAGGAGCAGGGCGGTGGTGCCGTTCACGGTCAGCAGCAGACCGCCGGGCGTGACGACCGGGCCCGGGCTGACGGGCGAGGCGCCGGGCAGCCCGTCCAGCGCGGGATGGGGGGCGTTGCCCGCGGCCACCGCCCAGCCGGGGCCGCTGCGGTGCAGCCGGGTCCAGTCCACCTGAAGCAGCAGCGCCACGGGCCTGAACAGGTGGCTGTCCAGGTCGGCGGGGGCAGCGATGGCCGTGGCCGCGCCGGTCAGGGCGGGCAGGTGGTCACGCAGGCGGGAGGCAAGCACCCAGGCACCATAGTGTACGGATGAATGGTTGAGCTTGTGACGCTGGGGGTGTCTGGCGTGGCGGGTCGGCGGGCCGGGGGGCTGGTCTAGACTGCCCGCATGGCCACGTCCCTGTCTGACCGTCTGACTGCCGAGCTGTCCGGCCTGCGTGAGAGCGGGCTGCTGATTCACCCGCGCGTGCTGGACAGCGCCAACCGCGCCCGCACGCGCGTGGATGGCCGCGAGGTGGTGAACCTCGCCAGCAACAACTACCTGGGCTTCGCGGATCATCCGGCCCTGAAGGCCCGCGCCGCCGAGTACCTGGAGAGGTGGGGCGTGGGGGCCGGGGCCGTGCGCACCATCGCGGGCACGCTGCGCATTCACGAGGACCTGGAAGAGCAGATCGCGCGGTTCAAGCACACGGGCAGCGCCCTGGTGCTGCACAGCGGCTTCACCACGAACCAGGGCGTGCTGGGCGCGCTGCTGCGCGAGGGCGATCTGGTCGTCAGTGACGAACTGAACCACGCCAGCATCATCGACGGGCTGCGCCTCACAAAGGCCACGAAGAAGGTCTTCAAACACGCGGACCCGGACGACCTGGAGCGGATCCTGCGGGAGAACGACACGGACGGCCTGAAGCTGGTCGTCACGGACGGCGTGTTCAGCATGGACGGCGACGTGGCCCCCCTGGACCGGCTGGTGGCGGTCGCCCGGACGTACGGCGCCGTGACGTACGTGGATGACGCGCACGGCAGCGGCGTGATGGGCGAGGCCGGGCGCGGCACGGTGCATCACTTCGGGTTCGAGTACGCCGACGACGTGATCCAGGTGGGCACGCTCAGCAAGGCGTGGGGCGGCGTGGGCGGGTACGCCGCCGGGCACGGCGACCTGCGGCAGCTGCTCATCAACCGCGCCCGCCCGTACCTGTTCAGCACCGCGCAGGCGCCCGCCACGGTGGGTGCGCTGGCCGCCGCCATAGACGAGGTGCAGCGCGACCCGACCCTGATGGAGCGCCTGTGGGCGAACACGCGCTACTTCAAGGCGGAATTGCAGGGCCTGGGCTTTGACATCTTCGGCAGCACCACGCCCATCACGCCCGTCATCTTCGGCGAGGCGCCCGCCGCGTTCGAGGCGAGCCGCCTGCTGTTCGACCGGGGCGTGTTCGCCGTGGGCCTGGGCTTCCCCACCGTGCCCAAAGGACTGGCCCGGATCCGCAACATCGTGACCGCCGAGCACACCCGCGAGGACCTGGATCACGCGCTCCAGGCGTACGCCGAGGTAGGCCGCACGCTGGGCATCATCTCCTGACCTTTTACCGCGTTCGCGAGTGGCCGGACCTGCCCGCGCTGGGCAGGCTCCGGTCCCTGACGTGGGGTGACCTGGACGACGGGTCACGCTGGCAGGCCGTGCTGAGCCGCAGCCTCACCTGGATCACCGCGCAGGCCGGGGAGCAACTGGTGGGCTTCGTGAATGTCGCCTGGGACGGCGGCGCTCACGCGTTCCTGCTGGACACCACGGTTCACCCGGATTGGCAGCGGCGTGGGATTGGCACGCGGCTGGTGCAGGAGGCGGTTCGCGCCGCGCGGCAGCAGGCGGGCGTCGAGTGGCTGCACGTGGACTTCGAACCTCAGCTGGCCACTTTCTATAGAGGCTGCGGATTCACATCAACCCGGGCGGGCCTGATCCATCTTCAGCCTGCTCTCAATACGACTGTGCCGTTCTCAGGTGTGGACCGGACAGGGCAATGAGCCTGACGTGCCCTTTCCCGCACCCCCAGAGGCCAGAATGCAATCATTTCTGAAACCGCTCAGTCTCCAAAGCTGCGCCGCTGCGTCATGTTTGTGACGCGCAGCGCAGTCTTGCTGAGAGGCGCGCCCGAGCCGCCCGAAGCGCAGCATTCAGGCCGCAATTCAATTCCCGCATCGGTCAAGCAATCAAAGGGCCTGCTCTCCCCTGTTTCTCAATGGTTCAGAAACGAACCTCAATAAATCATCCTCTTTACTTCACTTCAGCCTGTCCCTCATACTCTCAGGTCAGGAGGATTCCACTTATGGCTTACAAGAAACTCAGTGAACAGGTGTTGGAACTCAGCAACCCACAGCGCAGCGATACCTTCGTGAAACTGTTCCAGGAAGCGGTACGGTCCGGCAAGATTGACGGCGCCTACCTGCCTGAACGGTTCACGATGCCCAAGCAGTTCACGCGCCGCGGCAGCGAGGACACCTACCAGCGCGACACGCGCGAGATGCTCTTCGATCACACCCCGGACTTCGAGACGTGGTTCGAGGAGACGAACCGTGAGCTGGCCGCCGCGCGCCGCGGCGGGAACATCAAACCCACCCTGGAAGCAGTGGAGTCGGGCCTGGTGGACTTCCAGAGCATGGTGGAAGAAACCCGCCGCAAGATGCAGGCCAGTTTCGAGAAGGGCCAGGCGCTCGGCAAGGGCCGCGCGAAGACCGCCAAGAAGAAGAAGTAACGCCCCAACGCGCACGGCGCGGACCCCGCCCCGCTGGCAGGATCCGCGCTTTTCACGTGCGGGTTTCCAGTCCTAGGCGGCTTTGGGTATGGTGGGGAGATGACGGTTTCCGAGATTCCACTTTCAACGCCGGCGCGGCGCGGACTGCTGCTGGTCATGACCGGCGCGTCCGGCGTGGGCAAGGGCACGCTGCGCGAACGCTGGCTGGCCGGGCAGGACGTGTTCTTCAGCACCTCCTGGACCACCCGTGAGGCCCGCCCGGGCGAGCAGGACGGCGTGCACTACGTATTCGTGAGCCCGGAAGCCTTCGAGGAGAAGGCGCAGGCGAACGGCTTCCTGGAGCACGCGGCGTTCGTGGGCAACCGCTACGGCACGCCGATCGAGCCGATCGAGGCGGCGCTGAGCCGCGGGCAGGACGTGGTGCTGGAGATCGAGGTGGAAGGCGCCATGCAGGTCAAGGCGCGCGTGGGTGAGGAGGCCATTCTGATCTTCATCATGCCGCCCAGCCTGACGGAGCTGCGCCGCCGCCTGGAGGGCCGCGCGACCGAGACGCCCGAACGGATTGAGAAGCGCCTGGCGCGCGCCCGGGAGGAGATCCGCGAGGCGCACGAGTTCCGGTACGTGGTCGTGAACGACGACCTGGACCGCGCGGTAGAGGAACTTCTGGCGATCCAGCGAGCCGAGCGGGCGCGGCAGTTGCCGGAACCCGAGTGGACCGAAGCGGACCGGGAGGCGCGTGTGCGGGCCGATCACCTGCGCAGCTACACGTTTACGGACGCGCGGCTGGCCCAGGTCACGGGGGAGTAAGGCGCGCATGCCGCTGGAACTCGTGCAGGGGGACATCGCGGCGCAGGATGTGTGCGCGGTGGTCACGGCGGCCAACAAGGAACTGGCGGGCGGGGGTGGCGTGGACGGCGTCATCCACCGCGCGGCGGGGCCGGAGCTGCTGCGCGCCATCCGCGCCATCGGGGGGACGCCCACGGGCACGGCCGTGATCACCCCGGCGTTCGGGCTGTCGGCGCGGGGCGTGCGGCACGTGATTCACGCGGTCGGGCCGATCTGGCGCGGCGGCACCCAGGGCGAGCCGGAGCTGCTGGCCGGGGCGTACCGCCGCAGCCTGGATCTGGCCGTGCAGGCCGGGTGCCGCAGCGTGGCGTTCCCGGCGATCAGTACGGGGGTGTACGGCTACCCGCTGGACCGCGCGGCGGAGGTGACCCTGCGGACCATCACCGCCTTCCTGGCCGATCACCCGGACCTGAACGTGCGTTTGGTGCTGTTCGACAGCGGCACGCTGAACGTGTTCCGCCGGACCTTGCAGCGGCTGCCCGCCTGAGCGGCAGGTGTAGCCTGCGGGCATGGCCGACCTGACGCTGCCGACCCCACTGGTTTCCGTGTCCTGGCTGCGCGCGCACCTGCGTGACCCGCGCGTGCGGGTGCTGGACGCCCGCTACGCCCTGAGCGACCCGCTGACCGGGCGAATCGCGTACCTGGGCGGGCACATGCCCGGCGCCGTGTACGCCGATCTGGAGACGGACCTGAGCGGCCCGGTGCAGCCCGGCGGGGCGGGGGGGCGTCATCCGCTGCCGGACCCGGCGGCACTGGCCGCTTGGCTAGGGAGCGTGGGCGTCGGCAACGACAGTCTGGTCGTGTGTTACGACGATCCCAGTACCGGGCAGGGCTTCTACGCGGCGCGGGCGTGGTGGCTGCTGCGCTGGCTGGGGCACGCGGGGGTGGCAGTGCTGGACGGCGGCTGGACGGCGTGGCTCGCGGCAGGCGGCGAGGTGAGCACCGATGAACCCTCCCCCACCCCGGTCACGTTCGTACCGGACGTGCAGGCGGACCTCGTGGCGACCGCCGCCGACGTGCAGGCACGCGGGGCGGGCACCCTCCTGATCGATTCGCGCGCGCCGGGCCGCTACCGGGGTGAGGTGGAACCCATCGACCGCAAGGCCGGGCACATCCCGGGCGCGGTGAACCGCGACTGGTCTGGCGCGCTGGACGAGGCGGGCCACTGGCGGGACGCCCAAGCGCAGGCAGCGCGGCTGGACGCGCAGGGCGCGCCGACGGTTACGTACTGCGGCAGTGGGGTCAGCGCCACGCCGAACCTGCTGGCCCGGGAACTGGCGGGCGTGCCGTTGGGCCCGGACAACCGCCTGTACGCCGGGTCGTGGAGCGACTGGATCAGCGACGACGCGCGCCCGGTGGCGACCGGCGAGGAATAAGGGTCACTCCTCGGCCCGCACGGGCACGCGGCCGTCAGTCCATTCCAGCGTGAGGGTCTGGCCGGGCGTGACCTGCGCGGCGCGGGTGACGGGCTGCCCGTCGGGGCCGCGCACGAGGGCGTAGCCGCGCGCCAGGGTGCGCTGCGGGGTGAGGCCCAGTGCCTGCCGCATCAGGGCGTCCACGTCCTGCGCGGCGCGATCGGTGTGGCGGCCAGCGGCGGTGCGGGCGCGGTCCAGCGCCCAGTCCGCGCCTGCCTGGGCGTCCACGAGGGCCTGCGTGGCGTACGCGCGGATGATGCGGGCGTCCTCCTGCGCCTGGGCAGCCGCCTGCGCAACGGTGCGGACGATCAACGCGGCGGCCTTGCTGGGCGTGTCCACGCGGGTGTGGGCCACCTCGTCCGGCAGGGTGTCGTCGCGGGCGTGCCCCAGGCCCGTGATGACCGGCACGGGGAAGGTCGCCAGGGCGCGCGCGAACGCGAGGTCGTTCAGCCACGCCAGGTCCGTGACGGCCCCGCCGCCGCGCAGGACGACCAGCGCGTCCAGCGGCTCCTGCTCGTGCAGCGCGCGGGCCTCTTCGGTGGCGCGCAGGAGGCTGGGGGCAGCGTCGCGGCCCTGGAAGGTCGCCTCCAGGTACACCGGGCGCAGCACCCCGGCGGCCTCCAGCGGGTCGATCTCGCGGCGGAAGTCCCCCAGACCGGCGGCCTCACGCGGAGCGATCACGGCGAAGCGCCCGAAGTCCTCGGGGGCCGCCAGCAGGCGGTTCAGGCCGTATACGCCCTCGCGGACCAGGGTCTCTCGGTGCTCAGCGAGGCGCAGCGCGGCGTCCCCTAGCGTGAATTCCGGCGCGACGTCCAGCACGTTCAGCGAGAACCCGTACTGCTCGTGGAAGGTCGCCTCGGCGAACAGGAGGACCTTCAGGCCAGCCGTGAGGGTGCCGCCCGTCGCGCGGCGAAACTTACCTTCCAGGCTGAAGCGTTCGCGGGCCCATACGGTCGCGCGGCACTTGGCGACCTCGCCGTCCTCCGCGGCCTGCACGAGATCCAGGTAGAGGTGGCGGCGATCCGTGACGCTGGCGATCTCGGCGCGGACCCACACGGCGCCCGGCAGGCCCCGCGCGACGACCTGCCCCACGTACGCGAGGAGTTCCGACAGTTCCAGGAACTGCTCCGGGGGGCGGGTGACCTCGGCCTTCTTCCGGCGGCGGGTCACAGCCGCCCCCCCAGGGTGCGGCCCGCCACGGCGGCCAGGACGCCCAGCGTGACGCTCAGCAGCGCGTACAGCAGGGTCGCGCCGCCCCGCCCGTGCGCGAGCAGGCTGTCCAGTTCCACGCTGAAGGTAGAGAACGTCGTGAAGGCGCCCAGCACCCCGGTCCCGAACGCCAGACGCGCCGCGTCCGGCCACACGCCCCGGCCCACCAGCGTCAGCGTCAGGCCCAGCAGGAACGAGCCCACGACGTTGATCAGCAGCACCGGCACGGGAAACTCCGTGCGCAGGGCCAGCGGCGCCAGCAGGACCTGCGTACCGTAGCGGGCCGCTGCGCCCAGGGCGCCGCCCGCCATCACCCACAGCCACGCGTTCACCCTTTCAGCATAGAGGCCGGGCAGGAGTCTGCCATCCTGCGGGCATGATCAGGGCGCGGCGACTCAGTGACGGACAGGACTTTCCCTGGAACGGGGAGCACGAGAACGTCTGGGTGGACACGCAGGACCCCTCCCCGGATGAACTGGCCGCGCTGCGCGCCGCGTTTCCCCTGAACCGCCTGGCGCTGGAGGACGCCCTGGAACGCGGACACTGGAGCCGCGCCGAGGTGTACCCCGAACACGCGTTCATCACGGTGCGCTCGTACGTGAATCCGGATCAGGTGGATGAGTTCACGGAGCGGCTGAGTATTTTCACCTTCGATCATGCTGTGCTGACCCACAGCCCCGGCGGCACCCGAGCCCTGAATGGAGTGTGGCCCCTGGCCGGGCGCGACAGCGTGAATACCGCGCAGGAAGTCACGTACGAGCTGCTGGACCACACCGCCGATACGTTCTTCACGGCTGCCGACGCGCTGGAGGCCCGCGTGGACGACCTGGAAGAACGGGTGTTCCAGCGGGTGCGGGAAAACCCGGTGCCGCACGTCTTCGAACTCAAGCACCTCGTGTCGCAGGCGCGGCGGCTGGCGACCGACGCGCGCGAGGCGACCGCGCTGATGGGCCGCCACGCCAACTGCACCCCGGCTGATCTGGTGCGCTACCGCGACGTGCAGGATTCGTTCACACGCGCCGCCGGACGCTTCGACACCTTGCGGGACCTCCTGACGAACCTGCTGGACCTGCACCTGAACCTCCAGAGCCAGCGCATGAACGAGGTCATGCGCACCCTGACGGCGGTCAGCGTGATCTTCCTGCCGCTGACGTTCCTGGCGGGCGTGTGGGGCATGAACTTCGACCACATGCCCGAGTTGCGCAGCCCGCACGGGTACGCGCTGGCCTGGGCGACGTTCCTGCTGATCGGCGCGGCCCTGAGCGTGTACTTCAAGCGGCGCGGCTGGTGGTAAGGAAAGACCCCGCCTGGGGCGGGGCTTCTGGTGCACTCGCCGCGATTCGAACGCGGGGCCTGCCCCTTAGGAGGGGGCCGCTCTATCCAGCTGAGCTACGAGTGCGCGCGGTGCGGCTGGCGGTGGGAGTATAGCAGGCGTGAGGGCGGGGCGGCTGGCCGCGTTCATGCGCCCAGGGATGAGATATTCATGTAAGTCTGGTGTACCTATACTGCCTTGAGGTCCCTCATGACGAACGCTGTGTACACCATGACCGTCCGCGCCCTGTCCGGGGTGGTATCGGAGCGGGCGGCTGAAATGATGGTCCGGTCAGTTCTGCGCGAGCAGAGTCTGCTGCCGGACACCGTGAGTGCCCAGGAGATGCAGCGCATGCTGTCCGGGCCGCTGCTGTCGCGCCTGAGCGCCGTGATGCCCGCAGCCCGAGCGCGGCGGGAACTGCTGGCCCTGTCCAATCAGCTGGCCGAGAAGTACCCGAAAGCGCCGACGCTGTTCGTCGAGAGCGGTCCGCACGCCACCTGGGACGATACGCAGGACACCGGCGCGTGGAACGACCTGGGGCTCGGCGCGGACGATTTCGAGTTCGACGACCCGGAGTACGCGACCGGGCTCGCAGGCCGCGCGTACGACCTGGGGTCCACGCTGGATCAGGACACCCTGATTCAGACGCTGGGCCGCCTGAGTGGCGTGCAGGGCGTGATGGTGTGCCGCGCCAGCGGCGAGGTGCTGCGCGTGCGGGCCGTGCGGGACGCCAACGGCCTGGCCGGGGTGGTGGCGGCCAGCGCCATGCTGTTCCAGAAGCGGGCGCTGCGGCTCCTGTCGGCCGAACTGGGCGGACAGACGGTGTGCGTGTGCCCGCTGGGCGAGTACTGCGTGGCCGTGATCGCCAGCTCGCAAACGAACGTGGGCCGGCTGCTGGTGGAACTGCAGCAGCTCCGGGTGGCCGCGTGAAGGCAGGCCGGGCGGGTCTGGCCTGGGTGATCGCGTCGCTGGGCGCGGCCGGCGCGCAGAACCTCACGGCGTACGGGGCGCTGGCCAGCAACCTCGACAGCGCGGTTCAGGTGCGGGCGCAGTCCGCCGAGGCCGCCCTGAACCGGCTGGACGCCGCGAGCCGGGCGCTGGATGAACTGGCGCCGACACTGCGTAACCAGCAGATCGTAAGCGGCCTGAAAGACGCCCTGAGCCGCAGCCGCGCCGCCCTGGCACGCACGCCGGCGGAACTGGAGGCGCAGGTGCAGCTGGCGCGCGGGCTGATGCGCAAGGCGCTGTACGACCAGAGCCTGGTGGCCCTGAGCGCGCAGCCCACGAACGCGGACGCGCAGCTGCGGCTGCTGTCCCGCGAGTTCGGGCTGACGGGAGAGGCCGCGCAGGCGCTCTCAGCAGACGCGACGTCAGGTCGGCTGGAGCGCACGGCGTGGCGGTTGCAGCGCGCAGCGGTGCAGAAGGTGAGCGCCGCGCTGGCGGCCACGCAGGCCCGGCAGACGACCGCGTCGTACGTGAACCTGGCGCGCGCGACCGGGTGGTTCACGGTCGTGCAGGATTCCAGCAGTGCGGGCGACCTGAAACTCGCGCAGTTCGGGGACGCGCTGCGCCAGCTGACCGGCGGGGACACGGCGGCGCTGGAGGGCACGCTGCGCACGCTGCGGCAGGGGACACAGGCGTTCAGTCAGGCGCTCAGCTCGCCGCCTGGCGCGAGCGCCACCCCCGCGCCCAGCGCGGCAACACCCACCCAGACGGCGCCTGCCCCAAGCGACAGAGGCACCACCGGCGCCGCAGCGCAGACCGGCACCAGCACGTCCGTGCCGTCCACCTCGCCCGCACCGACGGGCAGTGCCGGTGCGGACGCCGTGTACGCCGCGCTGGGCCGCGCACTGACCGCCAGCGGACACGCGGACGGCGTGACAGCCCGCGCCGCCCTGAAGGAAGCCAGCGCGCAGCTGACCCGCGTGGGCGCGCCCCTGCGCGACACGGCGGAGTACCGCGCCGTGCAGAGCGGCCTGGACAGCGCGCAAAGGCGCGTGGCGCTGCGGCCCGCTGACGTGCAGGCCCTCATTGCGGGCCTGGCCAACGCCGAGCGGACCGCGCGCGGCGAGCGCAGCAGCGCGCTGGACCGCGCGTCGCTGGGCACCACCGGGTGGTTCAGCGGGTGGGTACGCGCCCTGGTGTTCCTGCTGCTGGGTCTGGGCGTGACCGCGCCGCTGTACCTGCTGAACCTGGCGTTCGGCGGGCGCAACGTGTACTGGCGCGCCATCACGGCCGGCCTGGTGCTGCTGCTGCTGCCCCTGTTCTTGGAAGGCGTGTTCGGCTTCCTGGGCGCCATCGGGGACGCGCTGGGCGGCGGGGCGCTGGCAGGCCTGACGAACGTCACGCTCTCGCAGGGCGCGTACGCGCTGCCCATCTGGGCGCTGCTGGCCGCGGGCGCGCTGGGCCTGCTGGCCTTCGGCTTCCGGGGGCTGTGCGTGCAGTTCGGCCTGATGGGCGACGCGAGCGGAAGTGAACACACGACCGCTCATCACACTGTGATTGACTGGGACGAGGATCTCTGATGGGCAGCCTGCACCGTTTACCTGTTCAAATGCTGGGCGACCTGGTGTCCCCCCGCGCGCTGGAGCGCATTCTCCAGGAAGCCGCTCAGACCCGGGGGTCCACGCTGGAACTCCTGGACGTCGCGTCGCTGGAAGACATCCTGAAAAAAGAAGTCTTCAAGCGGCTGCAGCTCAGCGTCCCCGCGCCACTGGCCAAGAAGCGCGTCTCGGAGGTGCTGAGCGAGCTGATTAAGGCCACGCAGGAGCGGCTGCTGCCCGTGCAGGGCAGTCAGATGCCCGCCCTGGAGGAAGCCGCGCGGCGCTTCTCGCTGTACTTCGACTGGCCCGAAACGCAGCGCCTGCGTGGCGTGCTCACCGTGGCCCGTCAGGAGGAAAAAGACGGCCGGGACGTGGCCGACCTGGTCACCGAAGCCCAGAACCTGATCGACACCATGGACCGCCGCCTGCAAGAAGGCCTGATTGAGCAGGGCCAGGACCTCGCGGAGCTGAAAGCGGCGTTCGAGCGGGTGCAGGGCATGGGCGGCAAGGACGTGCGCCGCCTGGACACCCTGATCGGGCAGATTGACGAGGCGCAGAAGCAGGGCACGCTGCTGCCCGGCGAGGTGGAACGCGCCCGCACCATCACCTTCAATCTCCGCAAGCTGCTGGAATCGTCGGTGGTGCAGACCGTCTCCGCAGACCAGGCGGTCATCCCGACCAGCGCCACGATCCTCGACCCGGACGCGCAGGCGCGCGTGCTCGCACTGGAACAGGAGCACGCCGCGCAGCAGCTGAACCTCACCGAACGCGAGTACATGACGCTGCTGCACAGCCGCGCCGACCTGCGTGAACAGCACGACCGCCTGCGCGCCCTGCAGGGCCAGAGTCAGCTGACCGCCGACCTGGTCGAGGGCTGGCGCGCGCAGCTGAAAGTCGAGCGGGACCGCGCCCTGAGTGAACAGCGCGCCCAGCTGACGCAGATGGAAGCCGCGCTGGCGCAGGTGACGGCCACGGCCGACATGCGCATCGCGCTGGACTCTGCCCGGCACCTGCTGGACAGCGGCAGCCTCGCCACCGACGAACTCCAGGAGTTGCAGGGCATGCAGGCCGCCCTGGCCGCAGGCGTCAACGCCAGCGCGCAACTGGAACTGCAACGTGAACTGCTGGACATCGAGCGCTCCGCCCGGAACGTTCCAGGCGCCAGCGAGGAACTCACGCCGCTGCTCACGCAGGCCCGCACGACCCTCGCGCAGGGCGGCACGGTGGACGTCACGGACCTCTGGACCCGCCTGGAACGCCACATGGGCGCCGCCGCGCAGGAACGCGAGGATTTCGACGCCCGCGCCGACCGCGTGATCCGCGAGTACGACATGGTCCGGCAGCTGGCCGGCGAGACCACGCAGCGCCTGGGCCGCCTGGCCGACACGCTGCGCGCCCAGCGGCACCTGGGCCGCATGAGCGCCCAGGCCCGCGAACGCTACGCGCAGACCCTGATCGACGCCGAGGCCCTGCTGACCGAAGCGCACGCCGAGCACCGCGCCGCGCAGGAAGTCACCGCGACCTTCGGCCAGGACGCCCTGAGCGGCCTGCTGGACGTCTTCGACTTCCAGGACAGCGCCATGATGGACACCGACCCGGGCCCCGCCATCGCCGCCCGCGTGGACCCCTTCGGCTTCGGCTCGCCCACCCCGGCAGCCGCGCCCCCCGCCCCGCAGCCCACGCCCGCAACGTCCCTGTTCGACGCCCTCCTGGCCACGTCCACGCCAGACAGCGCGCCGGGCACCACCACGCCGGCGCAAGACACGCCCAGCCCCTTCGCGTTCAACCTGCCCGCCCAGGCCGCCGAACCGGTCGAGACGTGGCTGTGCGTGCAGGGCCAGATTCAGCACGGCGCGCACACGCTGGCGGCGCAGGGCATGGCCACCCTGCTGCAACAGGCCAGCACGCTGGGCCTGCAACGCCTGGACATGGGTGACAGCACGCACGTGTGGTCAGCACGCAGCACCACGCCCGGCGAGTGGCGCGTGGGCCGCGCCCTGAACTGGACAGACCTGGACGAACAGGTTGGGCCCTGGCTCGACACCGGCCAGAGCTGAAGGCAGGTCAGCGGACGACCCGTTCAGGCTCTAAGGACCTGAACGGGTCGTTCCTCAATGTGGTGCACGCCGAGCGGCGAGATGACCTATTGTCAAGTTCGTTTCGGAGGCCACGACATGTTTGAGCTTCAGGGCGCGACCCGCGCCAAAAGCATCCAGAGATCGAGTATCCGCCGCATTGAGGTGACCGAGCAGGTCAGCCCAGCCCCGCTGGCCGCGCCGGTGCAGCGGTTTCTGGGGCGCCCGACGCGCGCCCAGGGTCAGGTCGCCCAACCCGTCCTGCGCGCCCTGGCGCTCCAGCGGCAGGAGGAGACCCGCCTCTCGGGCGCCCGCGAGGTCGTGCAGCAACAGGTTGCGGCCCTGGGTCATGTGCCGCCCGTCCAGCAGCTGGTCCAGCCTCCAGTGCCCGACAAACCCGTCACCCCCACCGACTGGGTCACCGTGATGCGGGCCCGAGCCGAGGGGATCGAAGGTCAGCGCCTCGACGCCCGCACCTTCGGTGAGTTCCAGACCCTGCAACGGCAGGTGGCCCAGTCCCTCAGTCAGGGCTTCCGCGCGGACCGGGGCGAGCCTGCTGCCCGGTACGCCACGTACGGCGCGCACCTCGCCACCCTGCACCGCCACGCGCTGAGTGCACCGGTCTCCAGTGTGGTCCTCGGCCTGGTTCCCCCAGCCGAGCGAGTGCCCCTCCAACGGGCAACGGACGAGGCGCTGCAACGTCAGATGGCGCAGGAGCAGGCCGCCCTGAACTTCGACATCCACATGGCCCTGCAACGTCAACTGGTTGAGCTAGACGCCGAAGCAACCCAGCCTGTCCTACAACGAATTCAGGCGCGGCGGGGTGCGGGGAATCCTCTCCCAGAGGCGGTTCAGCGGCACCTGGAGCAGGGCCTGAACCACGACCTGAGCCGCGTGCGGATTCACGACGACGCCGAAGCGGACAGGCTCGCCAAGGGCGTGAATGCGCTGGCGTTCACGACGGGAACGGACATCTTCTTCCAGGCGGGGCGGTTCAATCCGAACACGCAGACTGGCCTGGAGTTGCTGGCGCACGAGGTGACGCACACCGTGCAGCAGAGCCAGGGCCGGGTGGGGCGGGGCATCGACCCCGACGCCAGCCTCGAAACCGAAGCCAGAGCCATGGGCGCCCGGCTTGCGCAGAGCGGTCCGCAGTTCGGCACGAAACACACCCCCAGACCGCGCGCGCCGCTGACCACCGCGCCCGCGGCCTCCACCGTCCAGCGCTGGGGGCTGGGCGACCTGAAAAAGCTGACCGCCACGGCCACCACTCACGTCAGAGGCGCCGTTCAGAACATCCAGAAAGCTGCCCAGCAACGCGTTCAGAAGACAGTGGCCCGCGTGAAGAAAGCGGCGACGCCGGTGCTCAAGGCCGCCCGTCAATCCGTGACCCAGACGCTCAGGAACGCCCAGCAGCTCCGCTCGCAGGTCAGCGCGCGGATCGCGAAAGCAGGACAGACGGCACGTGAATACGGTCGGCAGACGCTCCAGAAGGTCAAGGCCAAAGCGAGCGCAGCGGCACAACAGGCACAGCAGCAGGCCGCCCAGTTGCGCGTGCGCGCGCATCAGCTGGCGGTCCGTGCGGCCACTGCGGTGGCCCACACGAAGCAGACACTCCAGCACAAAGCGCACGGATTGGCCGGGACCCTTCGGCAGGCGGCGTCTACCACAGCGGCGCATCTGCGCGACAGAGCCAAAGCAGCCGCGCAGACCTTCAAGACCACCGCGAACCGCATCGTTAACAGCGTCAAAACTCACGCCCAGCGTACCCGGGCCCGCGCTCAGGCCATTAGGCAGAGCGTCCAGAAGCGGGTGGCCACCATGGCTACCACTGCGAAAACCAGAATCACCGCCCTGTCAAAAGCCGCCAGGGCCAAAACCCAGAGCCTCACGCGACGCATCGGCACCAAATCCATGCGTGCGCTGCGATCAGTCAAGGGAGGACTGGGCAAATTCCCGAAAAACCGTCCAGCCACGGCACTTCTGCTGGGCGGCGGTGCCGCCTTCACCGCCTTCCAGGCCATCAAACAGGGCGGTGCCAGAGGACTCTGGAATGCTGTTAAGGGTAAGGCGTCCGAAGCCTGGAAGTGGGCGACATCCACCGAGGGTAAGGCCACGCTGGCCCGCCTGGCCGTCACGGTCGGCGTCACGGTCGGCGCGGCAGCGCTGACTGGCCTGACCGGCGGGCTCGCCGCGCCGCTGCTAATCATGGCGGCAGGCAGCGTCGCCGGGGGCGCACTGGGTCGCCTGACGCAGAACGCCGTCCTGCGCACCGATGACAAATACAAGGCAAAGTTGCCGCTGATGCACGGCGTTCTCGATCCCAAAACCATGGCCCTTGACGGTGCACTGGGCCTCGTCATGGGACCAGGCGGCGCGCTCGCCGGTGGCATCGTCAAAGGGGCCGCCGGAAACCTGGGCCGGTACGCCCTGAAGCCCATAGGACAGGGACTCGTGCAGGGCGCGCGGCGCGTCCTCGGTGGACGAATCGCGGTTAATTCTGGTTCACGTGCAGCCTTGGGCAATACCTCGCGGTTAGGGCAGCGCGACCTGATGAATCGTCTCACTCTGGTGTGGAAGGACATGAAGCAGTACAACGCCAAGCTGGCCAGAGAAACTTGGACGGACATGCAGCAGAGTCTGTACGGCAGTGCCGGTGTGGCTGGTCGGGCGACCAAGGACATCAGGTCACTGTTGGGGGGCCGGAAGGCGTTGAGAACCCGGCAGTTTGCCGTTGCACGGGACCGAATTTCTGCCATGGATGACCGTGAGGTCCTGACGCTGGCCGCGCAGCTGAAACTCCCCACGCAGTTTAGTCTGAACAAGCTGCGAGAACTGGTGGTGCAGGGGCTTGTGAAAACCAATCACCGACTGGTGGCGCGTCCCATCGCCAGGGAAGCCCGTAAAGCGGCGCTGGGCGCTTCCAGGAGGGACCTGACGCGGGCCGCTTTTGGTGCGCCCAGGCAGCGCGGTGAGTCCCTGTCCCGCCGACTCCTGAGAGGAACAGGAAACCTGTTGACAGCCGGCCCTCGCGCCACCTACCGCACGATCCTGGAGAAGGACGCTGGCTGGAGCAAGGCCATCAGCCAGGGCGTCGGTACGGGTCACCTGCTCAGCTCGGTAAGCAATGAGGCCGCCAAAGGCGCGGCGCTGGCGGCCAAGACCGAAGCGATCAAACCTGACGGCGAACAGCAACCTGTTAATGGCCTGAAATTGCTGACCGACGCAGTTCTGAACTCATTAGGCTTCAACCCCGACTACCTGAGCGAAAAAGCGTTGGGGGCAGGTATGACCGACGCCGCCAAAGCGACCAATGCGGGGGTCGGGGCTGGCGGCATGAATGATCCCGTACAGCTTGAAGACGCGCCACAGGTCGCCAATCCCTGATTATGTTCTGGAACAGAAAAAAATTTGTTGCGAGCGCATCGTTTACAGGGTCTGCCTTTGACATAGCCCTGAATTACTGCGAAGCACATGAGGTTGTAACTCGGCTGGGCTTGGATAATTTCTCCATCAAGCTGGGCGATTCAGCCGTTGAGGTCCGCCGTGGAGTTGATGACCGCTGGCTAGAAGCTCAAGCCTCGTTCGAGGTTGCAGCTACGAATGGCAGGTCAACGTCCTCCTACACGCAGCTAACCCAGAAGCAGTTCAAGCATATGACGCTGATTCTTGACATGAATAGGGAACAGGGCCTGGTCAGGTTCAGCCAACTCACGCAGTATCAGGCGCAGCCAGAAAAACACGTGTACAACATGCTGTCCGCATTCGAGTACTTTCTGAGCGGAACAGAATCTCGTCCGTGGTCAACCGATGACCTGCTTTTCTACTGCGACGGGAAGAAGTTTAACAATGCGACGGAAGCACTTCTGTTCTACCTACGGAAGGTTCGGCGGTGTCGAGTTATCAATCAGACGGAAGGACACGTGACATTCGAAGTGGGAGGCGCAAGCGTCGTCGTCAGCCTTGTTACCGTGCCTCACGAATTCGTGCTCAGGTGTGGCTTCAATGACTTTGAAAAGCTGATGCGCAATGATCGCCAGGCACTCACACCTCATTATTTCGCAGCGGCGTACCGTAAGTTTCCCCTTCACACTGCCTCGTACGGTTTCGACGATGGCACCTCTGAACTGGCGATTTCGGGGACGTTGACGGCCGGCACGGAGGCGCGGCCCATCTTCACGGCGACCCTGGCGGCGCTGTATCAGGTGCTGCTGGACAGTACAGAGCGGATCAAGATGAATCCGGGCCTCCTGACGGGCAAACAGCAACTTCAGTCCGAGGAAGAGTCCATTCTTCAGGCAAAGCAGTTCGAGGGAGACCGGACGGGTGGCGTGGAATTTCTCCGCGACCCCTGACATTCATTCCAGAGGAGTTCGTATGACTCAGACCATCAAATTTGGCCGGCAGGCGGTTCGTCGTCCTGCGTTTTCGATTAATGAGCTGTCGTTTTCGTCGTTGCCGTTGTCGCTGGCGGAGGAGCAGCGGCTGGCGGGGGCCGGAGAGGGTGTGGCGGAGGACGCGGTGATGTCGGGGGTGCTGGGCGTGCTGGTGGAGGTGCTGAACGCGCGGGCGGAGGGTGAGCTGGTGGATACGGGGTGGTTGATGGAGAACCTGACGCCGTCGGATCTGGAGGGGATCGTGGCGCATCTGCGGGGGGAAGGCTAAGGGAGCTGGGGCCGCGCGTCCCCGTGCCCACTGTCAGAATGGGGGCATGTGGACTCTGGTGCTGAATTGCGGGTCGAGCAGCGTGAAGTTTGCGCTGCTGGACGTGCAGGGTGGGCAGGTGCGGCTGTCGGGGCTGGCGGAGCGGCTGGGGTCGGCGGGCGCGTCGGCGCGGCTGGAGGTGGACGGCGTGCGGCGCGCGGTGGATCTGGCGGGTGGCAGTTACGCGGAGGCGTTCGCGGTGATCGCTGGGGCGCTGGAGGAGCTGGGCGTGCGCGCGCAGGTGGGTGCGGTCGGGCACCGGGTGGTGCACGGAGGAGAGCGCTTTAGTGCGCCGGCGCTGATCACGCCGGAGGTGCTGGCGGAGATCCGGGCGTGCGTGCCGCTGGCGCCGCTGCACAACCCGGCGAACATCGCGGGGATCGAGGCGGCGCAGGGGGCGTTCCCGGACGCGGCGCACGTGGCGGTGTTCGACACGGCGTTCCATCAGAGCATGCCGGAGGTCGCGTTCCGGTACGCGGTGCCGGGGGACTGGTACCGGCAGCACGGGGTGCGGCGGTACGGGTTTCACGGGACGAGTCACGCGTTTGTGGCGGCCCGCGCGGCTTTAGTGCTGGGGCGGCCTCTGGCCGAGCTGAATCTGGTGACGGCGCATCTGGGGAACGGGTGCAGCGTGTGCGCGGTGCAGGGTGGCCGCAGCGTGGATACCAGCATGGGCCTGACGCCGCTGGAGGGGCTGATCATGGGTACGCGCAGCGGGGACGTGGATCCGGGGCTGCATGATTACATCGCGCGTCAGGCGGGCCTGAGCCTCTCGGAGGTGACGGCCGCGCTGAACCGCGAGAGTGGCCTGCTGGGCCTGTCGGGGCTGAGCAACGACATGCGCGAGCTGGAGGAAGCCGCCGGGCGTGGGCATCCGGGGGCGCGGCTGGCGCTGGACGTGTTCGTGCACCGCCTTGCCAAGCAGATGGCGGGGATGGCGGCGGCGATGGGACGGGTGGATGGGCTGGTGTTCACGGGGGGCATCGGGGAGAACAGCGCCTGGGTGCGCGGCGCGGTGCTCTCAAAGCTGGCGGTGCTGGGCGCGCGGGTGGACGAGGCGGCGAACGCGGCCGCGGTGCGTGGGCAGTCGGGCGTGATCAGCGCGCCGGGCGCCCTGGCGGCGCTGGTCGTGAACACGAACGAGGAACTCATGATCGCGCAGCAGACCCAGACGTTGCTGGCCGAGCAGAAGGGAGTCCAGGCATGAAAACGCTCTTCGTCGCCCCGACCCGCAACGGCGTGGGCCTGAGCAGCACGGCGCTGGGCCTCACGCGGGCGCTGGAACGGCAGGGCCTGAAGGTCGCGTTCCTGAAACCCATCGCGCAGACGCACGAGCTGAGCACCGACGACAGCGTGCACTTCGCGCGGGCGCTGGCGCACCTAAGCGTGCCCGACCCGATCGCGCTGGCGCTGGCCGAGGAGCAGCTCAGTCACGGCGGCGAGGAGGACCTGATGGAGAGCGTCGTGGCCCTCGCGCAGGAGGTCACGCAGGGGGGCGCGGACGTCCTGATCGCCGAGGGGCTGGCGCTGAACGAACGGAACACGTACGCCGGGGCGCTGAACGCCAGCCTCGCGCGCAACCTCCAGGCGGACACGGTCCTGGTCTCCAGTCTGGCTGGGGTCACGCCGGGCGAACTGGCCGATGAGCTGGAGATCGCCGCGCAGGCGTACCGGCGCAGCGACGGCTCGGGCCTCAGCGGGTACGTGCTGAATTTCGCCCCGCCCGGCCTGGACTACGGCACACTGATGGCGGAACTGCGTTCGCGCAGCCGCGTGCTCGCCAGCGGGGAGTTGCCGCTGCTGGGCGTGGTGTCGCAGTCGGCGGGCCTGAACGCGCCGCGCACGCTGGACATCGCGCGGCACCTGCGGGCCGACGTGGTGAACGAGGGTGAGGCCGGCGTGCGCCGCGTGACGAGCACCGTCGTGACGGCCCGGACCGTGCCGCGCATGGCGCACCTGTTCGTGCCGGGCGCGCTGGTCGTCACGCCCGGCGACCGCGAGGACGTCATCATGGCCGCCGCGCTGTCGCACCTCAGCGGCGTGCCGCTGGCGGGGCTGATGTTCACGTCCGGCAGCGGCCCCGAGGAGAGCATCGAGCGGCTGTGCCGCGCCGCGCTGGGCAGCACCCTGCCGGTCCTGCGGGTGAACACGAACTCCTTCGAGACGGCCTCGCGCCTCTCGCGGCTGGACGCGCGCGTGCCGCACGACGACCCGCAGCGCATGGACCGCATGCTGGACTTCATCGCGGACCGGCTGGACACCGTACCCCTCGGTACGCGCCTGCGCGCCCCGCTGGACGGCGAGCGGCGCCTGCCGCCCAGCGCGTTCCGCTACGAACTCATCCAGAAGGCCCGCGCGGCCGCCAAACGCATCGTGCTGCCCGAGGGGGACGAGCCGCGCACCGTGAAGGCCGCGATCCGCTGCGTCGAGAAGGGCATCGCGCGCCCGGTGCTGCTCGCCAGGCCCGAGCGGGTGCGGCAGGTGGCCGAGGGGCAGGGCCTCACGCTGCCCGAGGGGCTGGAGGTGCTGGATCCGGACACCATCCGCGCGCTGTACGTCGCGCCGATGGTCGAGCTGCGCAAGAGCAAGGGCCTGACCGCCCCGCAGGCCGAGGCGCAGCTGGAGGACACCGTCGTGCTGGGCACCATGATGCTCGCCCTGGGTGAGGTGGACGGCCTCGTGTCGGGCGCCATCCACACCACGGCGAACACCGTGCGGCCCGCGCTGCAGCTCATCAAGACCGCGCCCGGCTCGAAACTGGTCAGCAGCGTGTTCTTCATGCTCATGCCCGAACAGGTGCTCGTGTACGGCGACGCCGCCATCAACCCCAACCCGAACGCCGAGGAACTCGCCGACATCGCCATCCAGAGTGCCGACAGCGCCCGCGCGTTCGGCATCACGCCCCGGGTTGCCATGCTGTCCTACTCCACCGGCGAGTCCGGCAGCGGCGAGGACGTCGAGAAGGTCAAGGCCGCCACCGCCCTGGTCCGCGAACGCCGCCCGGACCTCCTCGTCGATGGGCCCATGCAGTACGACGCCGCGTCCGTCCTCTCGGTGGGGCAGCAGAAAGCCCCGGGCAGTCCCGTCGCGGGCCGCGCCACCGTGTTCATCTTCCCCGACCTGAACACCGGCAACACCACCTACAAGGCCGTGCAGCGCGCCGCTGGCGTCGTCGCCGTGGGCCCCATGCTTCAGGGCCTGCGCAAACCCGTCAATGACCTGTCACGCGGCGCGCTCGTGGACGACATCGTGTACACCATCGCCCTGACCGCCATCCAGGCCACGCAAGTGGAAGGCACCCCCTCGCCTTGACGGGGTCGTTCACTCGCCGACGCTCCACCCGCTCCCCGGCTGATCGTGCTGGGGGGCGACTGGGGTGAGCCCTGCACCGGCGCGGCATCAGCGGGCCTCACTGATCCTCGCGCCCAGGGGCCTGCCTGGGTACGTGCTGGACGGTGTGGCGTACGGGCTGGCCCGTTCCGCTGACGTGAGGGCACTGGCTGCCCGGCATGCCGGTGGCCTGGGCTTTCTGGAGTGGCATGACGGGGCGGATTTGGCTGACCGGGCCGCCCAGGAGATTCGTGCCGAGCGGGCGGTTCATCTGGCCCGCGCCCTGCTTGATCTGGCGGCCGAGCGGCTGCCCGACGCGGACGGGCAGGCGGCCCTGCGCGCCGACCTGCCCGGAGCGGCAGGGGTGGTGCGCGTCCGGACGGACGGCAGCGCCGACAAGGCTGATGGCCAGCTGAGCCTGGGACACCTGCTGGGCGACCGCCGCTACGCGCTGAACCTGCCGGGCGCCGCGGGTCACGAGGGACTGGCGGAACGTGAGGCCATCCGCGTGGCGCTCACGCACGCGCGGGCGCTGGGCTTCACGCACTTTGAGGTGCAGAGTGACCACAAGTTCCACATGCGGCGCTACGACGAGGACCTGATTCACCGGGGCCGCCGCAAGTCCGCGTCGCTGGAACGGCTGGACGCCCTGGTGGATGAGCTGGGGGACGCGGTGACGTTCGAGTACGTGGGCACCCTGGATACCGACGCGCCGCACCGCATGGCCCTGCACGCGCGGGCGCTGTCACGACTGGACCTGAACGTGCCGCTGTCGCGCGCGCAGCGCCACCCCCTGCGCCGCGTGCACTTCGCTCTGAAGGCGGGCGGATCGGTGCTGTACTGATCCCAACTGGGAGAGGGGCGCGTGGTCTGCACTCACGCGCCCCTCTCCCCTGCCCGGTTACCGGCGGGCGCTGAGCCAGAGCAGCAGGCTGCCTGCCAGTACGGCGACGAGGTCGGGGGCGTACGCGGCGACCGCGCCGGGCAGGGCGCCCTTCTCGCCCATGACGTTGAAGACGCTGTACGTGGCGTAGTACGCGAAGGTCAGCATGAGGGCCCAGACGAAGCCGACGTTGCGGCCGCTGCGGAAGCTGAACACGGCGAGGCTGACCCCGAAGAACGCCAGGGCGAGCGCGGCGAGGGGCGCGGCGAACTTCTGGTGCAGCGCGGTGAACTCGGCCGGCGCCTGGATGCCCTGGGCGCGGTAGGTGTTCAGGCGCTGCCACAAGGCGGGCAGGGGATCGTTGACCGGCCGGGCCTGCGTGGCGCTGCCGAGGTCCGTGCCGGTGTCCTGGAGAGGCAGGGTGCCGGTCTCGAAGCTGAGGATGGTAACGGGCCGGGCGTCCTGGTATGTGACGCGCTGTCCGCCTCTCAGGGTGAGGGTAGCGCTGCCGGGAATGAGGCGGCCCTCGCGGGCGGTGATGACCTCGCGGGGAGGGAGGCCGTCTTGCATGGTGACGATGCGCAGGTCGCGGAGTTCCCCGCCGGGGAGGATCTGCCCGATGCTGATGGCGCGGCCCAGCGCGTCGCGCAGGACGACGTTCTGTTCATCCAGGCCCAGGACGCGGGGGTTGGCCAGAACGATGCGCTGCTGCACTTCACCGATCTGGGTCTGCGCGCGCGGCACGAGGCCCTCGCCGAGGGCGAAGGCGAGGGCGGTGACGACCGCCCCGAGGATCAGGACGGGCCGGTAGAGGCGGGTGGCGGGAATGCCGGCGGCCAGCGCGCTCTTGATCTCGCTGTCGGCGGCCAGCCGGGAGAGGCCCAGCAGCACGGCGAACATCAGGGCAATGGGCAGGGCGCGGGCGGCGGCTTCCGGGACGTTCAGCGCAAGGAGTCGCGCGACGAGCAGGGGCGGCGCGCCCTTGGCCAGCAGCGGCGCCAGGTAGCGTTCCAGGCTGGCGACGACCAGCAGCGCGATCACGGCGGCCAGCGCGCCGAACAGCAGCGGCGCGATCTCGGACAGGACGTAGCGTTCGAAGGTCTTCAGGCGCGGCGCGGGGCGCCGGGCGGTGGCGTGTGGCAGGGAACGGGTCACCGGAGCCTCCAGGCGAGCGCAGCGGCCAGGATCAGGAACGCGAGGTTGGGCGTCCAGGCGGCCAGGTCGGGCTGCACCGCCCCGGCGCGGGCCAGGCCGGGCATGGTGGTCCACAGGGCGTAGAAGCCCACCAGGAACACCAGCACGGCGCCGAACGCGGCGGCGCGGTTGCGCAGCAGCAGGCCCAGCGCGCCGGCGGCCAGGGCGAAGATGATGGGCGTGATGGGGTCGGCGGTGCGCTGGGCGACGGTGAACGCGGCCTCGCGGCGGTCCGTGTCGGGCAGGCCGGGGTCAGCGGCGCGGGCCTTGAGGGCCGTGGTGGTGGTCTGTTCAACCTCGATGATGGCGGGGCGGAGCCGGTCGGTCTGCGGCACGGTGACCGGTCCGGTCAGGGCGCGGGGGTTCTGGCCGGGCCGCGTTTCCCAGGGGTTCAGGAGGGTCCAGGTGCGTTTCTGGGTGTTCCAGGTGCCGGTGCTGGCGGTCAGGGTGGTGTCGCCGCGCTGCACCATGACGCCCTGAAGTTGCGCTTCGGCGCTGCCTTTGGGCGTGATGACCTTCCCGGCGTAGTAGAGCGCGCCGGGCGGGGCGTAGGTGTAGAGCTTCTGTTCGGGGGGTGGGGGGGTCGTGTTGTAGATGCCGTACCAGGTGTTCCACCAGCGGGCCATGCCGCGCGGGGCGGTGTCGTTCGCGTTGACGTACGTGAGGCCCGCGACGAGCAGGAACGGGACCGCGATGGGCCACACGAGGCGCAGGGGCGGGACGCCCCCGGCGCTCATGGCCTTGAGTTCGTTGTCACTCTGCATGCGGGCCAGGGCGAGCAGGATCGCGAACGGCACGGCCAGCACGAGGCTGCGGTTCAGGAAGCTGGGCGCGAGGCTCAGGAAGGCGCTGGCGGCGGTGCTCAGGGCAGGTTTGTACGTGAGGAGGTTGGCGACGGTGCTGCTCAGGGCGTCCGTGAGTTGCAGCGCGAGGAACAGCGCGACGCCCGCCGCGTACCAGCGCGTGACCTCGGCCAGAACGAGGCGGATCAGGAGTGACGGCACGTGCCGGATTCTAGCGGGCCAGCATGAGTGCGGCGGGGGGCATCTGCGCCCACCCGCCGCACCTGCATGACCTTAGCCTGCCTGGGGAGGCTGGGCGCCGTGCCAGCCCTGCCGCTCGTGCCGCGCGAGGTGCTCGTGCACCCGGAGGATGGCGGCGTTGCCGTGCGCGCCGCGGTCCTGGATGGCGCGGGCGGTGGCGGCGTCGAGGTACGCGAGGCGCAGCAGTTCGGTGCTGCTCAGGCCGTCGCGGGTGTGTTTCACGCCGCGTTCGCGGCGGATGGTGGCGCTGTCGGTGCCCAGGACGCTGCGGTTGCTGATGCTGCCCAGCTGCCCGTAGACGTTGCCGGCGCCGCCGTGCCGGGCGACGGTGCTCATGAGTTCGCGGCGGGCGTGGGTGCTGTCCAGGCGGGCGGCCAGCCAGCGGCGCGCTTCGGGGTCGGGGTTGCGCTCGGCGATGCTGGCGGCGAGGCGCACGTCGCCCTGCATGGCGCGGGTCAGGAGTTCCTGCGCGCGCTTGCGCCAGCGGCGGGCCTGCGTGGTGTCCAGCGCGAAGCAGAGCGTGGTGAACGCGGGGACGTTCAGGGCGCCTTCCGGCCCCGCGCCGAAGTCGGCGCTGTCAGGGGTCAGGTCGTGGGCGGCGAGGGTGGAGGCGTGCTGGTCTTCCGGGACGCCCAGTTGCGTCAGGGCGGAGGGCGCGTGGAGGAGTCCGTCCGCGCTGACGGGCAGCCGGACGGTGCCGAAATCGAGGGTCAGGGGTACGTTCTTCACAAGAAAAGTATAGCATAAATTCTGCTAAAAGCATAATGACCGGCGGGTGATCAATCCGCGCGAAAGGGCCAGAGCTCCACGTCAAACTGTCCTCCAGCAGCAGGAATTTCGCTCAGCCCCGGCGCGCAGCAACCCGGATCCCACCCCCTCCCCTTACACTGAGGGTCACGCACAACCCACGCCCCTTCCCACCTGCCGGAGGACCCACCCATGACGGATGCCCCACGCCCTGACCGCTGGTTCGTACCCCAGTCCGTGCTGCGCCGCCTGCAGAGCACCCCCGACGCCGACATCGAGGCCGCCCAGCGCGACCCGGACGCCTTCTGGCTGGCACAGGCCCGCACCTTCGAGTGGACGAAAGCACCCACAACCGGCCTGACCTGGAACCGCCCGCACATGCAGTGGTTCGCGGACGGTGAGACGAACATCACCCTCAGCGCCCTGGACCGCCACGCACGCGGCGAGGCCCGCACGCGCGCGGCGCTGATCTGGCTGTCAGAAACCGAGGAGGCGCAGGTCATCACGTACGGCATGCTGCACGAACGGGTCGAGCGGGCCGCCGCCGGGCTGCGCGCGCTGGGCGTGACCGCAGGCGACCGCGTGGTGATCTACATGCCCCTGACCCCGGAGGGCGTGATCGCCATGCTGGCCTGCGCGCGCCTGGGCGCGGTGCATTCGGTCGTGTACGCAGGCTTGGGCGTGGGCGCGCTGCGCGACCGCATCACGGACGCCGGGGCGCGCGTGGTCATCACGGCCGACGTCGGGTACCGGCGCGGAAAACTCGTGGACCTGTACGCCATCGCCTCCGAGGCCATCGCGGACCTGGGCGGCGTGGAACACCTCGTGCTGTGGGAACGCATCAAGACCTACCAGCGCGAACACGACGCCCGCACCGTCCCCTGGGAGAGCCTCTTCACGCACGGCCGCGCCGGAGCGGTGCCCGTGAACGCCGAGCACCCCCTGTACGTGCTGTACACGTCCGGCAGCACCGGGAAACCCAAGGGCGTCATCCACACGCACGGCGGGTACATGGTCGCCAGCACCTACCACCTCGGACAGCTGTTCGACGTGCGGGCCGGAGACGTGTTCTTCTGCACCAGCGACATCGGCTGGATCGTGGGCCACAGCTACATCGTGTACTCGCCGCTGGCCGCCGGGGCCACCGTCCTCTTCCGCGAGGGCGCCCCGGACTTCCCGGACCCCGGCGTGTTCTGGCGCACGGTCGAACGCTACGGCGTGAACGTGCTGTTCACCGCGCCCACCGCGCTGCGCCTGTTCATGAAACTCGGCCCGGACGTCCTGAAGGGGCACGACCTGAGCAGCCTGCGCGTGATCGCCTGCGCGGGCGAGGCCCTGAACCCCGAGGCGTGGCGCTGGGCGCAGGAGCACCTCGCCGGGGGACTGGAGGAGGGCGCGCACGCCGTCGTCATCGACCACTGGTGGCAGACGGAACTGGGCGCCCCCATCCTGGGCACCCACCCGCGCTGGCCCGCCCGGCCCGGCTTCGTGGGCCGCCCCCTGGCGGGCGTGGACGCCGACGTGGTCGACGAGCAGGGCCGCAGCCTCCCGGACGGCGAGCAGGGACACCTCGTGCTGCGCCGCCCCACGCCCGGCATGATGCGCGGCATTCACGGCAACCCCGAGAAGTACGCGCAGGTCTGGACCGAGAACCCCGCCGGGTACCTGTCCGGGGACCTCGCCGTGCGCGACGAACACGGGTACATCAGCATCCTGGGCCGCGCGGACGACGTGCTGAACGTCGCCGGGCACCGCATCGGCAGCGCCGACGTGGAAGACGCTCTGGTCGCCCACCCCGCCGTAGCGGAGGCCGCCGTGATCGGCGTGCCCGACGACCTGAAAGGCGAGAGCATCGTCGCGCACGTCATCCTGCGCCAGGGCTTCGAGGATCAGGTCGGGCGGGGCCTGCGCGCCAGCATCAGCGAACACGTGCGGCGCGAACTGGGCCCCATCGCCACCCCCGGCGAGATCCGCGTGGTCACCGCCCTGCCCAAGACGCGCAGCGGGAAGATCATGCGCCGCGTCCTGCGCGCCCAGGCGCTCGGACAGGACCCCGGCGACCTCACCACCCTGGAAGGATAGGCGGGGATAGAAATAAAAAAGCCGCCTCGTGGGCGGTGATGTCAAAAACTATACCGCGGTATGCAGGGGAGGTCAAGGGTATCCACTCGAAACTGCCCCTGTCCCGGTTCAGGTGCGCGGGTCCTCGCGGCGCAGCACCTCCAGCCAGTTCACGGCCACCAGCCACGGCAGGAAGGCGACCAGCACTCCGACAATGTTCAGGGCCGCGGTCAGGAACAGACTCGCGAGGTTCCGGGAGTCATAGCTCAGCAGGGCAGGGAACCATTGGATCACCATGAACGGCAGCACGCCACCCAGCATCACGGCCGCCAGGACGCCCTGCGCGGCCCGCCAGCCCGTATCACGGTGGCCCAGCCAGACGCCGTAGGCGAAGATCAGGCCCGCCGCGAGGAGGCCCGTGCTTGCCGCCATGCTGCCCAGGTTCAGGATGGTGTTCATCCCTGTACGCTACGCGGCCCAGCGGGGCCAAGTTGCCTCACCTGCCGCGCGCCCCAGCACCAATAACAGCGATCAAAACGAAAAATCCGCCCTTCTCGGACGGTGAGAGAAATAGGATAACCCGGTATGCGGCGCCTGTCAACTCATGCGCATAGACCTGAAAAACGTGTGCAGCACGGCCTCTTCCGATCTACCGTCCAACGGTATGCAGCCTCGCCTTCCCTCTCCCGGCTGGAACCGTTCCTGGCGCACGGACGCGCACATTGCCCCATGCGGTAGACTTGTCTGTCGCAGGCCCCCTCACCGTGAGGCGCAGGCCGTTTCGGCGGAACCCCCCAGACGCCCGGGGTGGAACCGACACCGTACAAGGAGCGTCACCATGCATAAAGTCGCCATCGTCGGCCGACCCAACGTCGGCAAGTCCAGCCTGTTCAACCGCCTCATCGGCCGCCGCGAGGCCGTCGTCGCCGACTTCCCCGGCGTGACCCGCGACGCGAAAGAAGGCCTGATGCTGTACCACAACCACCGCATCACCCTGATCGACACCGGTGGCCTCTGGAGTGGGGACGAGTGGGAAGAGGCCATCCGCCAGAAGGCCGAGTGGGCCATGGAGGGCGCGCAGGCCATCATCTTCGTCCTCGACCCCCGCGAGGGCCTCAGCGCCGCCGACTACGAGGTCACCGACTGGCTGCGCCGCCTGGGCAAACCGGTCATCATCGCCGCGAACAAGATCGACAGCCCCAAGCACGAGGTCTACATGGCCGAACTGTGGGGCCTGGGCTTCGGGGAGCCCATCGCCATCAGCGCCGAGCACGCCCGCGGCCTCGACGACCTCATGGACCGCGTCCTGACGCACATGCCCGAGGACACCGATGACGTTCCCGAGATCGCGCCCATCCGCATCAGCCTGATCGGCCGACCCAACGTCGGCAAGAGCAGCCTCCTGAACGCCATCACCCAGACCGACCGCGCCATCGTCGCCGACCAGCCCGGCACCACCCGCGACAGCCTGGACGTCGAATGGGACTACGGCGGGCAGCGCTTCGTGCTTGTGGACACCGCCGGGATCCGCAAGAAACCCGACACGGCCATCGAGGACTACGCCATCCAGCGCTCGCAGGCCGCCATCGAACGCAGCGACCTGATCTGGCTGGTGCTGAACGCCGGGGAACTCGGCGATCACGAACTGAAACTCGCGAACCTCGCGTACGACAGCGGCAAACCCGTCATTGTCGTCGTGAACAAATGGGACCTCGTGCCCGACGAGGACCTCAAACGCGTTGAGAAGGACCTCAACCAGAAACTCAACCACATCAGCTACGCGCCGCGCGTGTACACCAGCGCCATCAACGAGTACGGCATTCACGACATGCTTGCCGAGGCCATGAAACTCCACGAGAAATGGCAGAGCCGCATCCCCACCAGCGAACTCAACCGCTGGCTGGAAGTCTGGCAGATGCGTCAGGCCGTCCCGAACTTCCACGGGAAGAAACTCAAGATGTACTTCATGACCCAAGTGGAGACCGCGCCCCCCACCTTCGCGATCTTCTGTAACCGCGCCGACTTCGTCACCCGCGCGTACGAGGGCTTCCTGCAAAACCGCATCCGCGAGGACCTGCAACTCGCCGGGATTCCCGTCCGCCTGAAATGGAAGGAAAAGGGGCCCTACAAACGCGAGAAGAAAAACGAAGCCGACGAGTAACCGTCAAGGACAGAGCCCCCGCCCCGCGCGGGGGTTTCTGCTCAGGGCGCCGGGTTGAGCCCCAGGAAGCTGTTCAGGTTCCGCGACAGGGAACCCGGGTCGGCGCCGGGATCCGTGAAGGCCAGAACCGCCAGGGTGCAGGGTTTTCCCTTCTCGCTGGGGCCCTCGGCATAGGCGCGGGTCAGGAGATCACTCAGATCGCGGGCCAGCTGCGCGTAGCGGTCCGGCGTGAGGCGCAGCGTCAGGCGGTCCAGGTGCGCCGGGAAGGGCGCGCAGAGCTGTTCCGTGATGACTTCGGGGGGCTCGGCAGGATGTTCCTCACTGCCGAAGCTGCACACGTCCTCCTCGCCGTCATGGGCGACGCTCTAGCAGCGTTCGTACGCGCGGCGGAAGCCCTGCGTCAGGGCGTGCATGTCAGCGTTTCCGCTGTTCGCGTCGTCCTCCGGGGGGAACAGGCCGAACGGCACGCGGAAGGTCCGGGCGCGCAGCTGGTCGTACACGCGTCCGGCCTCGCGCCGCTGCTTGAACAGCAGGCCCAGGCCCGCCAGTCGCCGCGCGTGATGATGCACGAGGTTCGCGGGCATCCCGGCGCGGACGGCCACGTCGCTGGGCGAGGCGGGACTCAGGAACAGGCCCAGCAGCCGGGTGTCCTGCCGCAGGGCGCGGGCGGCGGGTTCGTCGGTGACGCGCAGGCTCTCCAGCTGGATGGGTTCGGGCATGGGCGCAGCATGGCCCGGAACGCTTTCAGCGCGCGACCGGCACCGCTGAAACGAGGCGGTCCAGTGTGTCCAGCAGGTCCAGGGGCGGGGTGGTGTGGACGTATCGGACGTTCCACAGACCGCTGCGCGCAATTTCGGGGGTGGGGGCGTGACGGCCCAGCCAGTCACTGGAGGCCGGGTCGCCATGCTGACTGAGCAGGCCAATGACACCACGTTCGATCAGGGCGCGTTCGCTGTCCGGACCGGGCGGGTCGGGGATGGGCAGCAGGAGCACCTGCATGGCCCCGACCCGGCGGCTGACTTCCTCTTCCAGCGGGCGTTCCTGGGCGCGGCCTTCGGGCGTGCCGCGTGGGCTGCCCCAGCTGGGGACCGAGAAGTCCCCCCGGGCGATCAGTGCTTCCCCAAGGTGGCGGCGCAGGATGGACGCGCGGTGATTACCGCTGCCTGCGCGGCTGCCCCGGTGCTGCGCGAGCCGCGTCCAGAGGCTGGCGCGCGAGCCCCGGCTGACGGCGTGCGTGCCGACTCGTACGACGCGCGGTCCGCTGCCCGTGACGCTGCGGTCCTCGCCGGGTTCGTACATGAAGTACACGCCGCGCGGCGGGCAATCCTCGCGCCGCAGGTCACTCAGGACCCGCAGGCCGCCCTGCCGCCGGGCCAGTTCGTCCAGCAGGGCGTAGATCCCCGCCTGGGCAGGGCGAACGTCACGCGAAGAGGGACACTGCATTGCTACAGTGTCCCTCTTCGTTTCTGGTGGAGCTGAGGGGATTCGAACCCCTGACCTTCTGAATGCCATTCAGACGCGCTCCCAACTGCGCCACAGCCCCTGATGCCTCAGGGCTCAGGGAATGTATCACCCTGTGCGGCGCGTGTCCAGTGGGGGCGTGTGTGGGGCTGGTCCTGCGCGGTGGGGGCTGTCCGCGCTACGCTGTGGGGATGTCGGACGCACTGCTTACGCTGGAAATTGAGAAACTTGTAGCCGGGGGGCTGGGACTGGCCCGGGACGAGTCCGGCGTGGTGCTGGTCCGGGGGGCGCTGCCGGGTGAGCAGGTCACGGCGCGGGTGCGCAGCGGGAAGGGCGTCCGCCAGGGCGTGACGGTGGACGTGCTGCGCCGCAGCCCGCAGCGCGTGGACGGCCCGGAGCTGCCCACGGCGGATCTGGCGCACGCGAGCTACGACGCGCAGCTGGAGTTCAAGCGGGCGTTCGTGGAGGAGGCCCTGAGCCGCATCGCGAAGGTGCGGCATGGGGTGGCGGCGACGGTGCCCAGCCCGCAGGAGTGGGGCTACCGGAACACCGCGCAGTACCTCGTGACCCCGCAGGGCCTCGCGTACCGCGAGCGGCGCGGCAGTGAGCCGCTGGTGGTGCGCGCAGACCCGCTGGTGATGCCGGAGATTCAGGCGGTGCTGGACCGCATTGATCCCGAGCGGCTGGACCCGGCGACCGAGGTGGCGTTCCGCGCCAGTCGCCTGACGGGCGAGGTCGTGGCAGCCGTGATCGGTGCGGGGGAACCGAAGGCGTTCCTGCGGGCTAGTGATCACCTGATGGAGGCCGGGGTGGTGGGCGTGAGTCTGGCGCAGCCGGCGGGTCGGCGCTTCAGTGCGGGCGTGCGCCTGATCGCAGGTGAGGGTGAGATCACCGAGCAGTTCGGGGAGGTGCAGGTGCGGGTGTCCGCGACGGGCTTCGCGCAGGTGAACCCGGAGGCGGCGGGCCTCGCGTACCGCCGGGCGACGCAGCTGGCCGGTGAGGGCGAGCACGCGGTGGACCTGTACGGGGGGGCGGGGGCGATCGGTCGTCACCTCGCGAAGCACTTCCGGCGGGTGACGGTGCTGGATTCGTCCGCGGAGGCGCTGGCGCGCGGGCGGCAGGACGTGGCGAACACCGGCGAGGGGAACGTGACGTTCCGCAACGGGGACGCGGCGCGGTTCAGTGAGCTGGGCACGGACGTGATCGTGGTGGATCCGCCGCGCGCGGGGCTGGAGGAGGCGGCGCGGGATCACATCCACGCGAGTACCGCCGACCGGCTGGTGTACGTGTCGTGCGACCCGGCGACGTGGGCGCGGGACGTGGGGGATCTGGTGCGGCGCGGCTGGAAGCTGGGTGAGGTGGTCCCGCATGACTTCTACCCGCAGACGAGTCACGTGGAGATCGTGAGCGTCCTGAACCGCTGACGCGGCGTGGGTGGAGTCCCGCCCTGTCCTGACCTGATGCCGGGCGGGGCGGTCTTCATGAAGCGGTTCATGAGGTTCGTCTGACCCAGGTGGGGGGGCGCAGACGCTAGGATTCCGCGCGTGAAGGCGCTGCCCCTGCTGCTGTGTTCCGTCCTGCTGTGCGGCTGTCAGGACCGTGAGGCCCGCGCCGAGAACGCGGCGCTTCAGGCGCGCTTGACCCAGCTTGAAGCACAGGTGAAGGCACTGAAGAGTGAGCAGGAGACGGCCCTACCCTTGGACGCGCAGAGCGTGACGGAACGCGCTGCGGGGCAGAACTGCGCGAACGCTCTGACCCGCATCCTGGAAACGTTCCGGGAGGACAGCCTGGATGACCGGTACCCGTCCGCGGCGCAGGTGCAGCTCCCGGCGGAATGCGTGGACCTGCGGGTGAACTGGGTCTCGCGCAGCGAGCGGGCCTACACGTTCACGGTCACGGACGACTCGGGGCGTGAACTGGCGCGGCAGAGCGGCGGCGCGCCTACAGCCGCGCCAGCCAGCGGGGGCTGAGGCCTGCCACGGGGTCGTTGCCCGTCTCCCCTTCCCGCAGGATCACGAAGGTGCTCACGCGCGCGCCCGTGAAGCCAATGATGAGCGCCCAGACGGTCGTGGGATCGCGCTGAAAGGTGGCGCTGCGGACGTAGAACGTCTCACCGCCCTGCGTCAGGGTGCGCTCACCGACCTGTTCACGCTGCGCGCCGAACGCCTGCACGCCCGCTTCGCGGTACGCGCGAAAATCTGCCAGGGTGCCCCACTGCGCGCGCACCTCGGGCGTGAACGCCTGCCACAGGGCGTCGAGCTTCACGGCGTAGAACTCCGCGAGCAGCGCGCGGCCGCGCGTCAGGGCGGTCTGCTCCGTGGCGGCCTGGGTGGTCGGCCCGGCGGGCTGATTCTGCGCCTGGGCGGGCGAGGCGACAATCAGGCAGAGGCTCAGGCCGACGCCCCGGCCCACGTTCCGGATGGTGGCATTCATGAGGTAGCGTACGCCCGATTACCGGGGCGTGCTGTCAGCGGGCGGACAGTTCCGGCAGCGTCTCGATCACGGCGGCCACGCCGTCCTCGTCATTGCTCAGGGTGACCTCGTCAGCGGCGCTCCGGGCGTCGGGGTGGGCGTGCGCCATCGCCACGCCGCGCCCAGCCCAGGCGAGCATCTCGGCGTCGTTGGGGGCGTCCCCGAAGGCCAGCACCTCCGCCTGACGGATGCCCAGATGGCCGCACAGCTGCGCGAGGCCCCAGGCCTTGCTGACCCCGGCGGCGAGCACCTCGATGAACGGCGCGCCGCTGTGCGTGACGGCCACGCCCGGCACTCTCAGCGCGCGCGCCTCGCGCAGCAGGTCGTCCGGGGTCAGGGTGGGGTGCCGGACGATCAGTTTCAGGCTGGGCGCGGCCAGCACGTCCGCCAGCGGCAGGGACTCCATCTCGTGCGGGTGCCGTTTGTGATCCTCGAAGTGCGCCAGATCGGCATACCCGGCCTGCGCGGCGAAGACCTCGCCCCGCTCGCGGACCGACACGAACAGCAGGCTCCCGATCCGCTCGTTCAGGGCGGACGCGATAGCCCGCTGCGCCTCGACCTCCACATGCGCCTCGAACAGCGTCTCCCCGGTGCCCAGGTGCACGCCGTGCGCGCCGTTCCCACACAGCGCCCAGCCCGTGAAGCCCGCCTGAGCGGCAATCAATCCCAGGCCGCGCGGCTGCCGGGCCGTGACGGGCACCACCTCGATTCCGGCTGCGCGGGCCGCGTCCAGCGCCGCACGCGTCCGCGCGCTCACCTGCAGACCAGAGGTCAGCAGCGTGCCGTCCAGGTCGGTGGCGATCAGGCGGGTGTTCACGGCGCCTCCCGGTTCACACTTTCCAGGATCACGACCGCGGAGGCGTGTTCTTTGGTGTGCGTGAGGGTCAGGTGCGCGACCCAGCCGCGTTCGGTCAGTTCGGCGGTGATGTCGGGCGCGAAGCCCAGCACGGGCGGCGCGAACGGGAAGGGGCCGCCTGGGGTGCGGTCGCGCTGCACCCACACGTCCCGCCAGCCGTGCGGGCGTGGCCAGACTTTCTGGAAGGCTTCTTTGGCGGCGAAGCGCGCGGCGAGGCTGGGGGCGGGGTCTTGCAGGCGCGCGCAGTAGTCGAGTTCGGTGGGCGCGAAGAGCTTCTCGGCGCGTTTCCCTTCGCGCTCGAGCATGCGCCGGATGCGGCTGATCTCGATCAGGTCATGCCCCACGGCGACGATCATGAGGGTCAGCATAGCGGCTGGGGCGGCCCGCGCCCCCTATCCTGGGGCGCATGCCCGCCGCTGAGCCCCTGTTTCCGGATCTCCGCCTGCCGACCATTGCAGGGGCGCTGCGGGAGGCGCGGCCGCTGTGGGAGGCGCTGGGCGTGGCGCAGGTGCGGGTGTTCGGGTCAGTGGCGCGCGGCGAGGCCGGGCCGAACAGTGACATTGACGTGCTGATCGAGTTCCAGCCCGGTCCGGCGCGGGGTCTGCTGGATCTGATGCGGGTGCGGGACGTGTTCGAGGGGGTCCTGAACCGCCGGGTGGACGTCATGACGCCGGAGGCGCTGCGGCCACCCCTGCGCGGGGAGATCCTCGCGGACGCGGTGGATGTCATGGCAGTGCCGGAGCCCGCGCCACGCTTGCACCGGCCCAAACGCTGGCGCTGGCGGGTGTTCGACCTGCTGGCGGCCATCGACCGGATCGTGGCGTTTACGGACCGGCATTCCCTGACGACCTTCGAGCGGGACGAGGTGGTGCGAGACGCCGTGCTTCACAATCTGGCGCGGCTGGGTGAGACGACTAAGTTCATTCCGCAGAGCGTGCAGGACCGGCATCCGGAGGTGCCGTGGGTGCTGCTGCGTGACATCCGGAACATGGTCGCGCACGATTACTTCGGGATCGAGGCGGGCCTGATCTGGCAGACCGCCCGCGTCGAACTGCCGGCGTTGCGGCCCACGCTCCAGGCCCTGGCGGACGGGCACGAGGACACGCCCGGCGGGTGACCGGGCGTGCCTGAAGGCGGGTGCGGTTAAGCCCCCAGAGCGCGCAGGATCACTCCGGCCTCCTCGGCGCCGCGTGGCGTGACGAAGTAGAACGCGAGCGCCAGGGCGATGTACACCGCGATGAGGAGCACGCCCTCGAACCAGGTGGTCTCGCCGTCCTTGGTGACGCTCGTGACGATCAGGGCCACGGCGATGATCGCGATGAGTTCCAGCGGGGAGCTGAACACGAGGTTCATGGGGTGGCCCAGCAGCGCCCCGATGATGACCAGCAGCGGCGCGGTGAGCAGCGCCACCTGGATGGTCGCGCCCAGGCCGATGTTCACGGCCAGGTCCATCTGGCCACGCCGGGCGAAGTACACCGCGGCGATGTACTCCGCGAAGTTCCCGACCACGGCCAGCACGATGATCCCCAGGAAGAACTCGCTGAGGCCCAGGGTGCTGGCGGTGGCTTCCAGCGCGCCGGACAGCAGCTCGGATTCCAGGGCGATCAGGGCGGTGCCGCCCAGCAACACGCCCAGCGCGACCGGCAGCGACCAGGGTTTCTCCGGGCCGTGCCCGTGTCCGGCCTCGCCTTCGGGCGCGGCGAACACGTCCTTGTGCGTGACCAGGGTGTACACGAGGTTCAGCAGGTACACGACGATCAGCAGCACGGCCACGCCGATGCTCAGGCGCTCGTCGAGGTTCGCGCGGGTGCCCGCCTCGGCAGCGAAGGCGGGCAGCTGCTCGGTGTAATCGAAGATGGCTGGCAGGGTCAGGGTGATGACGGTCAGGAACAGCATCGCGGACAGCTGCCCGGCGTTCGCGGCGTTGAATTTCTGCCGCCCGGCGTTCTTCGTGAAGCCCGCCGCGACAATCGCGAGGCCCAGGCCCAGCAGTGCGTTCCCGATGATCGACCCGGTGATCTGCGCCTTCACGACCTGCGTATTGCCGCTCATCAGGATGAAGATGGCGATGATCAGTTCCGCCATGTTCCCGAACGTGACGTTCAGCAGCCCGCCGATGGTGGGTCCAGCGTGCACGGCGACGTGCTCGGTGGCCTTGCGCAGCCAGTCGGCCAGCGGCACGATCGCCAGGACTGCCGTGAAGAACACCCACAGGGGTGGCGCGTGCACCACGTATTCCAGCAGCAGGCTGATCGGAATGAACGCCATCAGGGCTTTCATGAGCATGAGCGCAGTCTAAGCGCGGCCCGGCGGGACGCCCAGCGGGAAAGCGTTGATCCTGCGCGTCACTGCCAGGGCAGCCGGGCGCGCGCGTCCCAGTAGGCGGCCGGGGGGTGTGCCAGGTCTCGCAGCGCGTCCGCCGGGACATGTAGGTTCAGCGCGGCGAGGTTCTGCGCGAGTTGCCCGGTCGTGCTGGCCCCGCTGAGGACCACGTCCGCCCAGGGCTGCGCGAGCACGGCGGCCAGGGCGACCGCGTCCGGCGTGACCCCGTGCCCGCGGGCAAGTTCAGCCAGGGGAGGCGGCACGTCACCGTGGCCGGTCAGTCCGTGCGTGGTCAGGCGGCCGTTCGCCACGCCCTCCTTCAGCACGACGGTCCATCCGGCCGCGTGGGCCTCGGCCAGCGCCGCGCCGGCCGAGGGCTCCAGCACGTTCCAGGTGGCCTGCACCACGCTGAAGGGGGGCGCTCCGTCCACCCGCACCGCCAGCGCCCGGCGCAGCGTCTCAGCCTGCGCGGGTCCACTCGTGGATAGCCCCACCCGGACGCCCGACGCGGCCAGTTCCGCGAGCCGAGAGAGCACCGCCGCGTTCTCCAGCACGCCGGAGTCCACCGTCGCCGAGTGAATCAGGTACGCGTCCGGCGCGCGTCCCAGCGCGGCCAGGGTCTCCGGCCACTGCCGCGCCAGGGTGGGCAGGTCGTGGGTCTTGACCTCGTGCGTGTCGGCCTCCACGCGCCAGTCCGCGACGTACGTGTAGCCCCACTTGCTGCCCACCGTCACGTCCGCGTACCCACGTGCAGTCAGCCAGCCGCCCAGGAACGCCTCGCCCAGACCGTAGCTGCGCGCCGTGTCGGCGTACCGCACGCCCGCCGCATACGCCGCGTCCAGCACCGCCCACGCCTGCGCGCGCAGGCCATCCACGCGGCGGTCACGCAGGTCCGCCGCGTGGCCCAGGTTGATGTACCCGGGCCGTCCCAGCGCCGCCAGTCCCAGCCCGAACCTCGGGGCGCCCACCGGTAAGAACGTCATGCGCCCAGTCTGCCGCGCCGTGAGGCCCGTACGGGCCGGTCGTCCAGCATGAGGTTCAGCGCCCGGTGTCCGGACAGGCCGCCCAGACCCGACTCCGCAAGTCCCTCTGGCCGCTCAGGTCCGCGCGGGGCGCAGACCCAGCCACACGCTCAGGAGCAGCAGCAGCCCACCCAGGCCGTTCAGCAGCAGCAGGACAGCCACCCGGTGGGTCACGCCGCCCAGCGCGAACCCCATGACGTTCAGGGCGCAGCCCACTGTGATCAGGGCGGCCAGGCGGGCGCGGGGCGAGACGGGCGTCATGCGCTCACCCTGTCACGCCGGGCCGCGAGTGCCAAGCGAAGCTGACCGTCAGGGCAGGACCGCTTCAGCCTCGATCTCCACCAGGTGCAGCGGGTCGATCAGGGCGGCGACCTGCACCATGGTCGTCGCGGGTCGGATGTCCGCGAAGACCTCACCGTGCGCGCGGCCGATCTCCTCCCACTGGCTGATGTCGGTGACGTAGATGCGGGTGCGCACCACGTCCTCCAGCCGCGCCCCGGCGGTGTCCAGCGCCCGGCGGATGATCCCGAGGACCGCGCGGGTCTGCTCGGCGGCGTCGCCCTCACCTACCACCTCGCCGTTCACGGTGGCGGTCGTGCCGCTCACGTGCACCACGTTCCCGATCCGGACGGCGCGGGCGTACCCGATGCTCGCTTCCCAAGGACTGCCGCTGCTGATGTTCTGCCTCATGCCCCAGCGTAGGGGGTGAGGGTCCAGGTGCGACTGCCGCTCGTCTGCACGGGCCCTGTCACCCCGCGTGGCACAGCGGCTAGCCCAGGGCCTTCACGTCGCGGTGCAGGGCGTCCAGTTCAGCGCGCAACTCCGCCGAGCGGGTACGCGCGGCCTCCAGGCGCACCTGCTCCTGCCGCGTGAAGCGTGTGAACGGACTGATCGCGTCGTGCAGGCGGGTGTCGGCGCGCTCCTGCTCCCGTTCGAACTCGCGCCGCACGATGCGTTCCAGCGCCTCACGCAGTTCAGCCACGCGGGTGCGCAGCTGCCGGTGCGCCTGAATGCGCTTGTTCGGCAGCACGAACAGGCCCAGGCTGCCCAGCGTGAGGCCCGCCAGGATGCCGCCCGTGAAGTCCAGCGCACTGGCCCCCACCAGGGCGCCAATCCCCGCGCCGATCCCCACGCCGCCCGCCAGGCCGCCGATCACGCCCTTCATGGCGTCCTCTGCGTCCCGCGAGAGGTTCCGGGCGAGATCCTGCTCGGTGGTGGTCGCCAGGTGCTCCCGGGCACTCCCGGCAATGCCGTCCAGCAACGCCGCCCGGTCGTACGAGAAACGGGTGCGGGCCACCTCCTGACTAGGCTGGCGGCGCACCAGGAACGCCTGCACGTCCTCCCAGAAGTGCAGGTTCGCCTCCACGAAACGGTCGATCATGCTGCCGAACTGCCGGTCAATCGCCTCCGGCAGGTCCGCGACCGCCTCACGGCGGAAGTCCTCCTCCAGCTCACGGCTGTTCAGCAGGCCCCGCAGGTTCGAGAAGCGCAGCCGCGCGTCAATGAAGCGGTCAGCGCGAACCTCGAACTCACTGAGCAGGCGGCCCACCCGGTTCAGCTGCCCGTCCAGTTCACCCAGCATCGTCTCGCGGTGCGTGGCCCGCTGCGCCTCCAGGTCGCCCAGCACGCGCAGGTCCTCCCCCAGCGTCGCGCGGGCGGCCTCGGCGCGGGTGTCCTCCCCGGCGATCAGCTGCGAGACCGTGCCCAGCGGACTGAGCAGTTTCAGGCGGGTGCGTTCCGTCTCCGATAGCCGCTCCTGAAGCAGGGCGCGCAGCGCGGCGAAGCCAGCGTCCCCGCCGCGCTGCTCCGCGCGGGCGCTGATCAGCACGACCGGCGGCGTCAGGCCCAGCACGCCGCGCGCGCCGGACTCCACGAACGCGCGCACCTGCTCCCGCTGATCCGGGGTTTCGAGCAGGTCGGCCTTGTTGACTACCATGATCACGCCGCGCCCCCAGCGGGCCGCGAGTTCCAGGAACTGCCGCTCGGATTCCGTGAACGGCCGGTCCGCACTGGTCAGGAACAGCACCAGGTCCGCGCGCGGCAGAAACCCCTCCGTGAGCGCCTGATGCTGCCGGATGATCGCGTTCGTACCCGGCGTGTCCACCAGTGCCACTCCCTCCAGGCTGGGCAGCGGGTACGTCAGGCGGTTCACGAAGGGGTCACCCGTGGCCTCCATCTGCCCGGGTTGATCGCCGTGCACCAGCACGTAGATGCGGTCCGTGGTGGGCGTCACGCCCTCGGGCAGCACGGGCGCCCCCAGCAGCGCATTCACGAACGAGCTCTTGCCCGCATTGAACTCCCCCACCACCACCAGCAAGAAGGCCTCATCCAGGTTCCGCAGGGCCTGCCGGGCGTGCGCGACGACTTCGGGCGGCGCACCCTGGCCCTCCAGGAACACCTGCACGTCCCCCAGCAGTCCCCGCTCGCGCGACAGCAGTCCCTGAACCCGGTCCGATACCAGCATGAGAGACAGCCTACGCGGCCCGACTTGGCATGACCTTCAGGAAATGCCCCGCACACCTGTCATGTGTGACTGCCCCTGGCGGGGGGGTCAGAGCGCCAGACTCGGCAATGGGGGTATTAATAGAAAAATTCACACTTCCTGACTGGTTTGTGAAAGAAACTTGCAAGAGCGTAAACGCGACATTTTCCACAATGACCGGGGGTCAGGCCAAGATGCCGCGGCTCTCACAGGAGACGATGATGACTTGCCACACCCAACCACCACTCAAGCGGGGGCAGCCAGGCACATGACCCCCACACCCACCTATCCCCACGCGGGCTTCACGCTTCTTGAAATGCTGGTCACTCTGGCTGTCCTAGCCATCCTGATGGGTATCGTCGGCCTGACTCTACTTCCCTGGCTCCAGCGGCAGCAGGTCAAATCCGATCTGAGCGACCTAGTCGCGGACTTCAATCTGTACCGCACTAAGACCATGAGTCAGGGCGCCCCCTACTGCATCACTCTGTCAGCCAGCCAGTACACCGTCGCCACCAACTGCAACACCACCCCGACCACAGTCAAAACCCAGGTCTTCCGCCGGGCGCAACTCCAGCTGACCAACGTGGCCACGGTGTACACCTTCAACACGAAGGGCCTAGTCAAATCAACCTCATCTGGAGGGGCCCTGATGTCCAACACCACTTTCGTGGGTAAAAGGGGCACCGCCAGCGGCACGGTCCTCGTCACCGCCCTTGGCTTCGCGAGGCTCCTGTGAACCGCGACGCTGGCCTCACCATCGTCGAGATTCTGGTCGCCATCGTGATTGTCGGGGTGATCACCGCGGCCGTCATGCCACTACTGACCAGCTCCATGCGGAGCAACAGCAGCGCCAGAACGCGCACCCAGGCAGTCAGCGCGGCGGAAACCTGGATGGAACGCTACCGCGACGGCAGGGAACCCCTCAAGTCCGTCGGAAGCTGCACCGAGAACATCAGCGGCGTTGTCACCTGCACCTATCCCCTCAACTTCAACTACGCGAACGATACGGCCGTTCCTACACACACCGCGGACGGCGCGTCTATGAACTCGCAGTTCCAGCCGTTCAAGTCCGTGCTCGTGGCCACGCCTATCAGCGAGGGCATCAACGTCACCCTCTGGGAGTTAAAAGTCACCGTCTCCTGGACCGAAAAGGAGGAGAAGAGTGTCACGGCCTACACCCGCTTCACCCGCTAGCGTTCAGGGCTTCACGCTGCTGGAACTGCTGATCGCCGCCGCACTGGCCCTCGTGATCCTAGGCGCCGCCGGGGCGCTGCTGTCCACCACCGCCCGCATTCAGAGCATTGAGCAGGAACGCGTACCACTACAGGAGACGGTCCGCAGCAGCGTGGAGGTCATTGCGCAGGACCTGCGGCAGGCCACCGGCAACCGCGTGCTGTACAGCGGCGCGAATCTCCCCGCAGACCTCCTGACTAACCTGAGTACCTCGCAGCAGCTCACAGTCACCATTGCAGACAACAACGGCTACTTCACTATTCCGCAACCGGGCGGGTACCCGAACAGCAAATCATTCTCTCAGAATGCTGTGACTAGCTTAAATACTCCCAACGCCGCCGGGCAAACCTGCGACAACCAGTTCGTGGGCAACGACTGGGCCATGGTGACCGTGGGCAACGCTGTGCGGTGGATCCGAACTCATCCCACCAACCCCTGCACCGGCTCTGGTGGTGGCGGAAACGTGAAGCTGCAGCATAGGGGTTACACCCTGGATGATCTGGCCTGGACCCCGGATAGCGCCATCATAAAGGTGAACGTGGTGCGCTATTACATTGGCACTGCTCTCCTCAACGGCGCGAGCGTACCCACGCTATACCGTAGCGTAGACGCCCAGGATCCGCAGATCGTCGCGTACTACATCACGGCGCTCGCTCTGGCGTACTCGCAGGACGGGGTGAACTTCGTCTCGACCCCAACCGGCGCACCACAGGCCGTCCGGGTCACCCTGACTGGTCGCGAAACCCGCGCGCGTAAGGCTGGCGCGCAACCCGAAACCTTCACCGTTACCAGCACTGTGTCCATGCGGAGGGTCAACTTCAATGCCACGCCCTGAATCCACTATGCCCAGCACCCAGGGGTTCGCGCTGATCAGCGCGCTGGCCGTCATGATCCTGATCACGCTGATCACATTCACGCTGGTCACTACATCCACCAGTGAATTGATGCAGACGAATTCAAGTCAGGGTCTGATGCGCGCCCGTGCCCTGGCGGAAGCCAGTGTGGCCGAGCAGTACGCCACAGTCATGAACGAGGGCGTCACGAAGGCCAACCAAGTTCTGCTGCCCTACGTGGACACCTTTGCGGCCAGCAGTCAAGATGCAGCGAGCAGTCCTATTGTGCCCAGCAGCTCGTACAGTTCTGTCTTGGCTCAGCTCAACAGTGTGGTTACCACTACGACCGCCATAACCGCGCCAGAGAGCATGGGCACATCAAGCGGCAAACTGGTCTTCCAGAACTTTCGCGTGGATTTGGGCAGCTTCTCGAAAGCAGGTCAGACCTACTACGTCGACTATGTCCTCAACGGTCAGGGCAAGAGCCTGAAGTTCGTACGGAATATCACCACCAGTGGTACGCTCCGCCTGATTCTGGGTCGCACATACCTAAACCAGTACGTCCTGCTGGCTGACGACGGCGGGTTCAACCGGGGAAACTGCACGACGAAAAACGGCAAGACCTACTGTGAGGGCGGCGGATACTTCGGTACCGGATCCACCTTTGACGGGCCCGTACACTTCAACAGAAACCTGGCACTGGCTGGTACACCTGTCTTTCAGTATGGGCTCACCGTCGCTTCCCCTACCACCTATATGTGGGATTGTCAGGCCAAAGCGTGGGCGGTCACCGCTGCGCAGACCACCGACTGCACGAAACCTGATTACGGTGGGTACGGTCAGCAGCACGTGACGGACACCGTGGACCTCCCGAAAAATGCCTTCTCGCAGGGCCGCGCGGCGCTGGGCGGCGACCCACAGAAGACAGGCGCACTGACTAACTCTGAAATCTGCCTGGCCACCGGTCAGAAATCCAACTGCACCCCCGCCACCGGCGTATACGTACCCAGCAGCGGCAGCACTGTCACGGGCGGCATCTTCATCCAAGGTGACGCGAAGGACGTGCAACTGTCAGTGGAAGGGACGAATCAGGTCTACACCATCGTGGACGCCGCAGGCGTGACCACCGTGATCAAGGTGAACGCCACCGCCAACACCACCACCATCAAGAAGGGCAACGGGCAGCCCAGTGTCCTGCAGGGCGTCCCGAACGGGCAACTCTACGCCAACGGCAGCATCCAGTCCCTGCGCGGCCCAGCACGCCGGGGACAGCTGGCGAATCCGGCGCCCAGCACGCCAGACAGCACCGTGGTGCCGCCCGCCATTGCGGAGCAGACGCAGCTGAATGTGGCGTCCAGCGGAGATATCCGCATTCAGGGTGACCTGACCTATGAGAAGAACCCTAATCAGAACCCGGATGCGAAGAACGTGCTGGGCATCATCAGTGGGCAGGGGCAGGTGTTGGTCGGTCAGGGCGCGCCGAATGACGTGTACGTCATGGGCTCCATTCTGGCTGGCGCGGATGGCAAGGGTCTGAAGGTCGAGGGCATCGATAATGGGGCCGCCAACTACGGATATCGCGGCAAGGTGCACCTGCTGGGCAGCCTGGCCGAAGCGACTGATCAGTTGCGCGGCGTTGGGAGTGTCACGGGCGCGCTGGTCAAGGGCTATGATGACGACTTCAAGTACGATAAGCGCTTCCTGAACGGTGGCGTGGTGCCACCCTACTTCCCGGCCACCACGAAGTTCGGCGTGACTGCATTCATTCCCCAGCAGCGCACCTGGGAAGAGCAGTAAGGAGCGGCGTGCGGCCTGCGCTGAGGGTGAGGCTGGATGGGATCAAGCGAGATAACCTCCACTTTGTTTTTCAGTGCAGGTGGTAGCCTGTGGGTGTGACGTGGCTCAAGCCCTTAGAGATTGGTCAGGACGCGCAGGCGACCTATAACGAGTTCCTGCGTGATCTGGACGCGCGTCTCTCTGATCCTGCCACCGACCGGTTTGAGGTGGCGGCCGGGGTGCTTGCGGAGATCATGTATGGACGCCCCGTGGCGCAGCTGAGGGTGGACGCGCCGCTGGCGGCCCTGAACGTGGATGCCCGGAATGTCACGTTCGAGGCGGAGTACTACATGGCGACGGACGCGGCGGCCTTTGAACGGGTGAAGCCGCTGCTGTGGCTGTGGAAGAACGCGGATCTGACGCCGGTGGGGCAGAATCCGGTGCTGGGCATTCCGCTGCGCCGGGTGCTGGCGGGTCACATCTTCCGGCGGGTGGGTCGGGATTTCAAGTGCTGGCAGAACGTGGAGTTCAGCGTCGGGTACAACATGGAGGTCGGGAATGACGTGGTTGTGCACCGCCACGTGCTGCTGGATGACATCGGCGGGATTGAACTGCACGACAACGCCAGCATCAGTGATTACGTGAACGTGTACAGCCACACGCACAGCGTGCTGGACGGCCCGGACGTGACGCTGCGGCGCACGGTGATCGGGCGGGGCGCGCGGGTCACGTATCACTCGACGGTGCTGGCCGGCAGCGTGATCAGCGATGACGCGATGCTGGCCACGCACGCGCTGCTGCGCGGTGACATTCCCCCGCACGGCATTGCGATGGGCGTTCCGGCCCGCACGACGCGGTTCAAGCAGCGTGAGCCGCGTGACGTGCACGTGGATTCGCGTTCGTTCGTGCGCGCGACGGACCGCAAGGCAAACCCGGAGTTCCCGGAACCCACCCCGAATCAGACGCGTCTGCCGGATGAGCAGGATCTGGGCCGGTCGCTGGTGACGGAACAGGGCTGAGTCCAGGAGAGGGCAACGCCCAGAGCGAGTGGCAGACGGATAGTTAATCCGCCTGCCACTCACTGTTACAGGGTGGTGTGCTCGCCGGGTTTCAGAATACGGACCTCCACGCCGCGCGCCGCACCTTCGCGCTGGAACACGGCAGGATCGCCGGTTAGGGGTGGGAAGGTGCCGTAGTGCATGGGGATCGCCACCCGGGGCTTGAGGAGGTCGAGGGTGCGCGCGGCTTCCTCGGGGCCCATGGTGTAGTGGTCCCCGATGGGCAGGAGCGCGGCGTCGAGGTCGCGCTCGCCGATCAGGCGCATGTCGCTGAACAGGTTGGTGTCGCCCGCGAAGTACACGCGCCGGTCTCCCAGTTCGATGATGAGGCCGGTGGGCATGCCGCCGTAGGTGCCGTCCGGGAAGGACGAGGAGTGCCACGCGGGGGTCAGGGTGACGCGCCCCCACTCGGCGCGGTAGGTGCCGCCGATGTTCATGCCGATGGCCTGGGTGGCGCCGTTCTTCTGGGCGTACCCGGCAATCTCGGCCGTGGCGATCAGGGGGACGCCGGCGCGGGCGAAGTCCAGGGCGTTGCCCCAGTGGTCGCCGTGCGCGTGGCTGATCAGGACGGCACTGAGCGGCCACTGCCGCGCCTCGTCCAGCGTGACGCTGGCCTGTGGGTTGCCCTCGACGAATGGGTCAATCAGGAGGCGGTGTTCGCCGTGTTCAAGCAGGAACGTGCTGTGGCCGATGAAGTGAATGTTCATGTGGGACCTCCGGTGTCCGTCAGCTTGTCCCGCGCGGCGGGGGGTGAACTGTAGTGTGGGCAGCCTTCGCCCCTCTTTCGGTGGACGCGGTGGGGGCGGGCGTGGCGTTCTCATGGGGCGCAGACCGTATAGTGGGCGCGACTTCGCCCGCCCCGCCCCTAGTCTGTGAAAGGAGTGCCTACCCTTGATGCCCCAGCTTGGACAGGTCAGTGTCCGGGACGTTCTGGACATCCTGCTGGTCACGTTTCTGGTGTATCAGGGGTACCTGCTGGTGGCGGGCACGCGCGCCGTGAACGTGGTACGCGGCATTTTGGTGTTCGCAGGCGTGTGGTTAGCGGCGCAGCTGCTGAACCTGACCACCCTGTCGTACCTGCTGGGCCGGGCGGGCACGGTGGGGATCTTCGCGCTGATCGTGCTGTTCCAGCCGGAACTGCGCGCGGTGTTGGAACGGGTGGGCCGCCCGCGTGGGCGGGACACGGGCGCCAGTGGCGCGGCGCTTCAGGACCTGGCTCGGGCCATGGAACGCCTCGCGGAGCGCAAGACGGGCGCACTGATCGCCATTGAGCGGCGCACGCCGCTGGGTGAGTACGCCGCGACTGGGGTGCCGCTGGACGCGCTGGTCAGCGTGCCGTTTCTGGAGGCGCTGTTCGCCCGGAACGCGCCGCTGCATGACGGGGGCGTGATCATTCAGGGGTCGCGGGTGATTGCGGCGGGGTGCCTGTTTCCACTTCAGTCGAGTGACGGGACGTACCGGCGGTACGGTACGCGGCACCGCGCGGCGATTGGCCTGTCGGAACTGACGGACGCGGTGGTGCTGGTGGTCAGCGAGGAGCGCGGCAGCATGCGCGTGGCGCTGGGGGGCCGCCTGGGCCCGGACCTAACCGGCGCGGAGTTGCGCGAGCATCTGCGGACCCTGGTGTATGACCCGTCCGCCTACCGCGCCCCGGAGCGCCCGCCGGAAGGCCCCGCTGCGGAGCCGCTGGAGCCGTCCGCGCCGGAGGGCCGCGCGTGAGTGTGGGCCTGTGGCAGCGGGCGCGGCGCTGGCTGAGCCCGCGGTACGCGTGGGCGCGCGCCACGCATAACCTGCTGCTGAAGCTGCTGGCACTGGCGGTCTCGGTCACGCTGTGGTTCGTCGCCACAGCGGACCGGCGCGCGAACGTCGAGCAGGGCTTCGACGTGCCCGTTTCCGTGCGGGACACGACCGGCAACGGTGAGGAGAAACGCGCGACCGGCAACCTGAACCCGTCGTCGGTGCGGGTGATCCTGTCGGGCCGCCCAGAGCGCCTGCGGGACCTGCAACCGGACAGCATTGAGGCGGTCGTGGACGTGACGGACGCGCCGGAAGGCAGCTTCACGCGGACGGTGACCGTGACCCCGCCCGGCGGCACGACCCTGCAACGCGTGACGCCCACGCGCGTGCAGGGGTTCGTGGACACGCAGGTGGTCCGGACGCTGCCCGTGACCCTCAGCGTGACCAGTCCGGCCGAGTCGAGCCTGCCGCGCTATCAGGTCACGCCGACCGAGGCGACCGTGACGGGCGCGGGACAGGTGGTGCTGAACGTGGCGCGCATCGTCACCAGCCCCGCCCCGCTGGGCGCGAACTCGGAGCGGGAGGTGCCGCTCGTGGCGCTCGACGCGGCGGGCCGTCCGGTGACGGCCGTGACCATGCGCCCCAGCACGGTCACGGTGCGGCGGCTGGACACTGGGGAGGTGCCGGTCAAGACGCTGCGGGTGGTGCTGAACGATCCGCCGGCGGGGCTGCAGGTCACGGCCGTCAGTGTGCAGCCGGGAACGGTGAGGGTGGTGGCCGCCCCAGAGCTGCTCGCGCGGCTGCGCGAGGTGACCGGTCAGGTCACGTACCGCGTGGGGACGTACACGGCGCCGGTGCAGCTGAACGTCCCGGCGGGCGCGCAGGCGCTGGAAACCGTGAGTGTCCGGCTGACCGTCGTGCGCCGGACCGCGCCTTAATACAGCGGGCGGACTCCTGCCCCTGCTGAACCGAAAACGCTGCCTGACACGCTGATCAGCCGGACGTCAGAAAGTGACCGGGGTGTCAGCTGAGTTCGCCTGCGGGGCGTATAGTCGGGGTCATGATGTGGAGAAGCGGCCACATACTCGCGTGATCGCCCAGTTGCTGCCCCCGCCCCCCGGCGTGGCCGCCTGGACGGGCTGGGAGGAACGGGTGCGGCTGATGGTCAAGCCGCGCCGCTACGAGCATGTGCTGCGCGTGGCTGAACTGGCGGCGCAGATCGCCCGGGCCAACGGCCTGGACGACATGCGCGCCTACGCCGCCGGGGTGCTGCACGACATCGCGCGGGACCTGCCCGACCATGAACTCCTGCGCCTGGCCCCGCCGGAGTGCGAGATCGACGCTGCGCACCCCCTGGCGCTGCACGGCCGCGCGGCCCGCACGCTGCTGGAACGCTGGGGCTACCAGGACCGCGTGGTGCTGGACGCCGTGGAAGACCACACCACCGGGCCGCGCGGCGGCAACCCCGTGTCGTCCTGCGTGTACATTGCGGACGTGTCCGAACCCGGCCGCGGCGTGAACGCCGACATCCGCGAACTGGCCCTGACCGACCTGACCGCCGCGCTGGAACGCGCCATCGTCTCCAAGGTCACGTACCTTCAGGGCCGCGGAATTCAGGTGCATCCCCGCACGCTGAAGGCCTACCACGCCCTGCCCTGCAACGCCCACCTCTCCTGCCTGACGTGACGTCCGTGACCCACTCCCCTGCACCCCGCATCGCTGGGCTGCGCGCCCTCCAGGCGTTCGGCCTGACCCTCTCCGCCCTGGCCCTGGGGGGTTTTGCGCTGCTCAGCGGCGCCGGACCCGCCACGGCCGCCACCGTCACCCCCGGCCAGGCCCCCAACCTCACGCTGCTGATCGCCGGGCGCGACATCGTGTACTGCTACTACCAGCAGCCCTGCAAGAACCAGGACCAGCGCACCGGCCTGGCGCAGCCGCCGAATACCGACACGATCATGCTCGTCAAGATTCAGGGCACCACCGCGCACGTCCTGAACATCCCGCGCGACACGAACGTCGGCCCCTTTGACCGCTACCGGTCCGTGGCACTGCAGAAGATCAACAGCCAGTACTTCTCCGGTGGGGGACCCGAGGCGCTCGTGAAGGCCGCCGAGACCATAACCGGCGAGCACGTCGACTCCTACGTGATCGTCCGCACCGACTACGTCGAGCGGGTCATCGACGCCCTGGGCGGCCTGGACGTCACCGTGCCCGAACCCGGCATCGAATGGGTGGACAACGCGGCGGGCGTGAACCTGAAGCTCGCGCCCGGCGCGCACCACCTGGAGGGCAAAGAGGGCGTGCTGTTCCTGCGGGTCCGGAAGGGCTTCGGGGACGATTACGGCCGCATCGACCACCAGAAGCAGGCCCTCACCCAGCTGGCCGGGAAACTCCGCACCCCCCAGGGCCTCGCGGCGCTGCCCACCATCCTGGGCGGCATCGGCAACGGCGTGGAAACGGACGTGAACCCCGCCACCATCGCCGCGCTGCGCCCCTACCTGGGCCAGCTGAAACTGAGTTTCGCCACGCTCCCCACCGACGACATCCCCGGCACCTTCAACCTCGCCGTGAACCGCGAACGGCTCGCGCAGGTGTGGGGCGACGTGCCCGCCACGCCCCCCAACCCAGACGTGAAGGTCACGGTCGTGGACGCCAGCGGCGAGAACCTCGGCCCGGCCCTGACCCGCGCCCTGACCGCCCTGGGCTACCGCAACGTGCAGGTCACGCCCGCCCCCCGCAGCGGCGAGGCCAGCCAGGTGTTCACGCAGCAGGACGTCGCCGACGCCTCCCAGCTGGCCTTCACGCTGAACCTCCCCCGACTCCAGGGGGAACGCTTCCCCGTCAGCGCAGGCGAAGTCGGCATCCTGCTCGGCGCGGACGCCGTGAGCAGCCTCGGCGCCCTCAAAGGCCTGGGCAGCGCCCCGACCCCCTGACCCGCCCCCGCACCCCGCACACCACCTGAAATGAATTCACGGTAGGCGCGCGACCCGCCCCGCGCCCTGTAGACTGACCCATTGCAGCGCGCCCCGGCCCCAGAGGCCCGCGCCGCGCGCCAAACCCACGCCCCCCCCGCCCCACTCATCTCTGGAGCCCCCATGACCCCTGACACCACCACCATGAACCAGCTGCGCGCCATCGTGGACGCCGCCCGCGAACGCCGCGCCGAAGACGTCACTGTCCTCGACCTGACCGACGTGAGCAGCACCCTCGAATACTTCGTGATCTGCACCGCCACCGCCGGCCTCCAGCTGAACGCCGTGCAGGAGAACATCCGCGAGAAAGCCCAGGCGACCGGCCTGCCCCGCCCCAGCGTGGAAGGCCCTAGCGAACGCTGGCTGCTCCTCGCGTTCGGCGGCAGCGTCGTCGTGCACATCATGACCAAGGACGCCCGCGAGTACTACGACCTCGAAGGCCTCTGGAGCGACGCGCGCGTCCTCGACTTCCCCGAACCCGAAGTCAAAGCGTAAGCCACCAAACAGCGAGGGGCCCCGCCATGAATCAGGCAGGGCCCCTCGCGTTTCGCGTTATTCCTGCGCGGCCTGCATGATCCCTGTGGGCAGCTCGCGCGCCACGCGGTCCAGGGTGCGCCCAGCGGCGGCGCGGATCATCTTCTCGAACGCCGCGCCGCCCCAGCCCTGCGCGTCCGGCGTGGCCAGGTGCGCGCGGAACTGGAACGCGAAGTGCAGCGCATTCCCGTCCAGGCGGGCCTGACCGGCGACCTCCACCCAGGCGCGCTCGCCGCTGATGGCCTCCGGGGTCAGGATCGCGCCGTCCGGCGTGGCGGTCAGGACACTGCGGAACGGCAGGTCCACCTCTCCCAGGCCGGGGAGCGGCACGAGCAGCTCGCCGCGCACGCCCTCGCCGTCGGCACGCAGGTCCCGCAGGAAGCGCACGCGGGCCAGCGCGCGGGCCGGGTTACGCACGAACGCCAGCGCCGCCGCGTCATCCCCGGTCCAGGGCAGTGTGAAGTCCTGCGTCGCCTCGACGATCACGCGAGCACCGGAATCAGTCGACCCACTCGATCACGACTCGCTTCGCGGCCAGCGCCGCCTGCAACTCGGCGTCCCCGGCGCTGCGCAGCCGGGGCAGGTGCGCGAAGCGGGGCGTGGCGGACGCGAAGCCCAGCCGCACCACCACGTCGTCGCTGGCCTCGTCCTTCCCGATGCGCCACACGAGCTGCCCGCCCAGCGCGTCCAGGGCGCGCGCCAGTTCCGGCGAGGCGGCCTCCAGGGCGCTGGAGTCCGGCAGCTCGGCAGGGTCGCCCGGCAGATCGGTCATGCCCGCCATTGTACGCGGCCCGCCACGCGGCGTAGAACGGGTGGCATGACGAGCATCAGCTGGCGCGCCCTGGAAACCCACGTGGGCCTGAACGACCTGCCCGCCTTTCACCGCGCGTTCCTCACGTGGCGCGGCGTCGAGGGCGCGGACGGCATGCCGCTGAGGCGTGTGCAGCAGCGCGTGGAGGCCGAACTGAACCGCCTCGTGCAGGCGGGGCAGGCCACCCGGGACAGCGAGGACTGGCAGCTCCAGCCCGGCGCGCTGGACGGCTTCGAGGCCGCCGCGCCCCACCTCGGCTGAGCCGGGCCAAGTGCACCGTGCTCTATCCTGAAGGGATGACGTTCCCCTCCCCCACCCATACCCGTAGGGGCCAGCGATGAAGCGGATTCCGTCTGTTCCGTGGCTCCCCCGGAACCCCACCGGGGCAGCCACTCCACGCCCGGAACCCGCACGACTCTCACTCGCGTCCGCTCGGGTCGAACGGCAGGCCGTTCAACCGGAGGTGCTATGAGTCTCCGAATTCTGGGCGGTACGGCGAAGGGCCGTAGCCTGCAGGTGCCCGACAGCGCCCGGCCCAGCGGCGCGCGCGTCCGCAAGAGCCTGTTCGACCTGCTGGCCGCCCGAGCGCCCGCCGGACGCTACCCGGAGTTCATTGATCTGCACGGCGGGAGCGGCGCGATCGGGCTGGAGGCCGCCAGCCGTGGGTACCGCGTGACGCTGGTCGAGAAGGACGTGCGGGCTGTGCGGGCGCTGGAGGCGAACGCCCGATCGCTGGACCTGCGGGTGCGGATCGTCAAGGGGGACGCCGGGGCGCTGCTGAAACGCCTGGGGCAGTTCGACGTGGTGTTCAGCGACCCGCCGTACGAAGCAGACATCCCGAAACTGACCGCTCAGATCCTCGCCAGTGGTGTCCTCGCGCCCGGCGGGCTGCTGGTGTGCCAGCACCCGGACCGGCTGCACCTGCCCGGGCACGCGGGCTTCACGCGGGAGGAACGCGAGTACGGCAGCAATACCCTCACGCTGTACTGGCAGGGCGAGGCGGCGACTGACGACGTGCCCGATGACGGCGAAATCGGGTAAGGTGGCGGGGTTATGAACGCCGTTTTCCCGGGCTCGTTCGACCCGATCACCAGTGGGCACATGGACGTGCTGACGCGCGCCTCGCGCATCTTCGACCAGGTGACCGTGACGGTCATGCACAATGCCCGTAAGCAGGGCCGCCACCTCTTCACGCTGGATGAGCGCCTGGAGATTCTGCGCGAGGCGACCGCGCACTTCCCCAACGTCAGCGTGGATTCCTTCGGGGGACTGCTGGTGGACTACATGGCCCGCCAGGAGACGGGCAGCGTGATCGTGCGCGGCCTGCGCGCCGTGTCCGACTACGAGTACGAGTTGCAGATCGCGCACCTGAACCGCCAGATCGGGGACGCGGAGACGGTGTTCATCATGGCCGCCACCCGCTGGAGCTTCGTGAGCAGTTCCATGGTGCGCGAGATCGCCAGTTACGGCGGGAACGTCAGCGAGATGGTGCCCCGCGCCAGCGCCAGCGCACTGCGCCGCAAGCATGCTGACGTGTACGAGGAACGCGAGGCGGAATTGCAGGCCCAGACCGCCGGAAGCTGAAGCCAAAGACCGCGCCGCCCCCAGCCTGAACCGGGGGCGGCGCGTCTCCGTGGATGGGTCAGTCCTGCTGCGCGGCGGCTTTCAGCGCCTCGGCCTTGTGGGTCTGTTCCCAGGGGAATTCGGGGCGGCCGAAGTGGCCGTACGCGGCGGTCTGCGCGTAGATGGGGCGGCGCAGGTCGAGTTCCGCGATGATCGCCTGGGGGCGCGCGTCGAAGTGCTCGGTGACGATCACGGCGAGGCGGTCATCGCTGACCGTGCCGGTGCCGTACGTGTCGACGCGCAGACTGACGGGCTGGGCGCGGCCGATGGCGTACGCAACCTCGACCAGCGCGCGCCGGGCGAGGCCCGCGGCGACGATGTTCTTGGCGATGAAGCGCGCGTAGTACGCCGCGCTGCGGTCGACCTTGGTGGGATCCTTGCCGCTGAACGCGCCGCCACCGTGGGGCACGGCGCCGCCGTAGGTGTCCACGATGATCTTGCGGCCGGTCAGGCCGGTGTCCCCGTGGGGCCCGCCGATGACGAAGCGCCCGCTGGGGTTGATGAAGTACTTCGTGTCAGCGGTGAGGTACTCGGCGGGGATCACAGCGCGGATCACGTGCTCGATCATGTCGGCGCGGATCTGTTCCTGGCTCACGTCCTCGCTGTGCTGGGTGCTGATGACGACGGTATCCACCAGGGTTTCGGTGGCCTCGTGGGGTTCGCCGTCGCGGACGACCGTGACCTGCGCCTTCGCGTCGGGGCGCAGGTAGGGCAGCGTGCCGTCCTTGCGCAGCTGCGCGATGCGCCGCGTCAAGGCGTGCGCGAGGCTGATGGGCAGCGGCATGAGTTCCGGCGTCTCGTCGGTGGCGTAGCCGAACATCAGGCCCTGGTCGCCCGCGCCGACCATCGAGTGCGCGTTCTCTGCAAGTTCACGCTGCTCTTCGATCATGCCGCGCCACTCCTCGCTGTGGTTCACACCACCGGCGATCTCGGGGCTCTGTTCGTGCAGGCTGACCAGCACGGCGCTGTACTCGGCGTCGAAGCCGTAGTTCGCGCGGGTGTAGCCGACCTGCTTGACGGCGTCACGGACGGTCTTCTGGACGTCCACGTGGGCGGTCTCAGCGGTGACCTCGCCCGCCACGACGGCCATGCCGGTGGTGAGCAGCGTCTCCACCGCGACGCGACTGCCGGGTTCCTGGCGCAGGAACTCGTCGAGAATGCTGTCCGAGATGAAGTCGGCCAGCTTGTCGGGGTGCCCTTCAGACACCGATTCCGAGGTGTAATACTTCCGCATGTTGGCTCCTTGCGTGCGGGGGGGCGTCTCACAGAACCACCTGGAGAGGGATGTCGCTGCGGTCCCTGCACGGCTCCCAGCGCCGGGATAGGCGCGCAGTTGCACCCCGCAGGGTACCGCAGGCCGCGGAAGGGAAACAGGGGCGAAGGCCACCGCTGTCCAGCCTGCTGCGGCCGTGCGGGGCAACTGTGGGGGCGGAGCTGACATTCGCCTGACCTGAGCCTTAAGAATGAAGGGACATGAGCCACGTCGTTGTCATCGAGGACGAGGGGACCGTCAGAGACGTCCTGCGCTTTCACCTGGAGCGGGCCGGGCTGCGGGTCACCGCCCTGGAGTCCGTGACCGGCGCGTTCGACGTACTGCCCGGCGCGGACGCGCTGGTGCTGGACTGGATGCTGCCCGGCGAGAGCGGCCTGAGCTTCCTGCGCCGCCTGCGGGCCGACGCAGAACTGCGCCGCATGCCGGTGCTGATGCTCACCGCCCGCGCCGCCGAGGCCGAGCGGGTCGAGGGCCTGGAGTCCGGCGCGGACGACTACCTGACCAAGCCGTTTTCCGCCGCGGAACTCGTGGCGCGGGTGCGGGCGCTGCTGCGCCGCACGCAGCCGGACGTGCCCGCCGTCCTGAGCAACGGCCCCCTGAGCGTGGACGTGGGCGCCGCCGAGGCGCGCGTGGGTGGACGGCGCATGAACCTCACGCGGCGTGAGTTCGACCTGCTGGCGTTCATGACGCAGCACGTGGGGCGCGTCTATACCCGCACGGAACTGCTCGACCGGGTGTGGGGCGCGGACTTTCTGGGCGGCGAGCGCACCGTGGACCAGCACGTCACGCAGCTGCGCGCCCACCTGGGGGACGACCCGGGTAAACCCGGCTTCCTGGAGACGGTGCGCGGCAAGGGGTACCGCATGCGTCCCTGGGCGGACGGCGCGTGACGTCTCCGGAGGCCACCGGCCGCACGGTGGGCGCGTCTGATCACTGGATCGACGCGCTGCCTCAGGCGGTCCTGCTGACGCACACGGGGCTGGTCACGCGCGTGAACGCCGCTGCTGCGCGGCTGTGGGGCGTGCCGCAGGAGCGCGCCTCGGGCCGCCCGGTGCTGGAGGTCGTGCGCCGCCACACCCTGGAAACCCTGCTCGAACGCGGCGGGGAGCTGGAACTGGAGGTCACGGGCCGCACGCTGCGCTGCACCGCCACCCGCGACGGCCTGCACGGCGCGCTGATCGTGGAGGACGTCACCGAGCACCGCCGCCGCGAGGCGGAGCTGCGCGAGGCGACCGCTGTGCTCTCGCACGAGTTCCGCACGCCGGTTGCGGCGCTGCGCGGCGTGCTGGAGGCCCTGGAGTACGACATGCCCCGCGACCTGGCGCAGAATTTCGTGCGGCAGGGCCTTCAGGAGACCGAGCGCCTGGCGCGGCTGGCCGAGGACCTCGCCGTGGGCTTCCGGCCCACCCGCGCCCGCACCCTGCCGCTGGCCGAGGCCTTCGTCCGGGCCGAGCGGCTGCTCTCGGGCGACCTGAACGCCCGCCGGGCCAGCGTCACGTTCGGGCAGGATCACCTCGTGCGGGCCGATCCGGACAAGCTGCTGCAGGTGCTGCTGAACCTCATCGAGAACGCCCTGAAGTACGGCCCGCCCGCAGGGCAGGTCGAGGTGCAGACTCATGAACGCGGCACCTGGATCGAGGTGAGTGTCCTCGACCGGGGCACGCCCATTCCCGACACGGAGAGCCTCTTCAAGGCGCACACGCGGGGCCGCGCCGCGACCGGGCAGGGCAGCGGCATGGGCCTGTACATCGTCCGGAGCATCGTGCACGGCTGGGGTGGGCAGGCCTGGGCCGAGCGGCGCGGCGACGCGAACGCCTTCTGCTTCACCCTGCCGGGCGTGGGCGGCATCGGCTGACGGTGGTCCGGGGGCGTGAAGGTGCCGTGCCTGAAAGTCCCCCGGACCCGAGCGGAGCGAGAAACCGACCAGAACAGGCGAGTGAAGTGGAGGGGATGGGCGTACCGTCCGCCCGTCACCGCAGCGGAAAGCGCCTGCCCCCGCCAGCTGACCATTCCCTGACACTCCCGCGCGGCGCGGGGTGCTACGTTCAACACAGGAGTCCCCATGCGTGAAGCCCTCGAAAACGACCTGCGTGCCGTCCTGAACGGCGCACTGAACATGCTCGGCACTGTCGAGCGCATGCTGCCGGTGGCGGGGGACGTCCTGCTGCGCGAGAACGTCGAACGCCTCGCGGAGGTCAAGGCCCTCGACCGCGAGGTGGACGCCCAGGAAGCCCAGATCGAGGCCGAGTGCCTGCGCATCATCGCGCTGCACCAGCCGGTCGCGCGGGATCTGCGGATGGTCGCCCTGATCCTCAAGAGCCTCAGCGACATCGAGCGCATGGGTGACTACGTCGTGCACGTTGCCGAGGACGGCGCGGAACTCGCGCAGGCGCCCGCCCTGAAACGCTACGTGAACCTCTCGCGGATGCTTGACCGGCTGGGCGAGATGAGCCAGAACCTCCGCACCGCCATCGCCGACCGTGACGTGGCGCGCGCCGAGGCGACCGTGCAGATGGACGACGAGGTGGACGACCTGTACGAGCAGATCCAGCGTGAACTCGTGACGTACATGCTCGAGGACCCCCGCAACATCAGCAAGGCGCTGATGCTCATGCGGGTGGGCCGCAGCCTGGAGCGCGTCGGGGACCACATGGAGAACATCTCCGAACGCGTCCGCTACTGGGTGACCGGCCAGCGCGAAGGCTGACACGAGAAGAAGCGGCACCGCCCTGCCAGAAACGGAGGGTGGTTTTTTACGCCTATCCTGTACCCGTGAGAACGGCTGATGAGCGTCCGTGCGTGCTGGTGATCGTGGGGGGGAGCATGGCGGCGGTGAAGGCCCCGTCGGTGCTGCGCCGGTTGCGGGAACGTGGCGCGCAGGTGCGGGTGATCGCGACCCGCGCGGCGCTGGCGTTCATCACGGAGTTGAGCCTGAGCACGGCGGCGGACGGTGCGGTGGGCACGGACGCGCACTGGTTCGAGGCGCGGCCGGACGCGCTGCACCTCACGCACGCGCGGGTGGACGCGGCGGTGGTGGTGGGCGCGTCGGCGGAGTTGCTGGCGGGGGCGGCGCACGGGCACGCGGGGGATCTGGCGCTGGCGACGCTCCTGAGCGTGCGCGGGCCGGTGTTGTGGGTGCCCGCGATGAACGAGCTGATGTGGACGCACCCGGCGGTGCAGGCGAACGCGGAAACGCTGCGTGGCTGGGGGCACCGGTTCCTGGGGCCGGAGGTGGGGGCGTTCGGCACGCGCGGCGAGGGGCGCGGCGTGGGCCGCATGAGCGAACCGGACGACATCGCGGACGCGACACTGGCGCTGCTGAAGAAGGGGGACGCCTCCCCTGCCCCGCTGAGGGATCTGGCGGGCGTGCGGGTGGTCGTGTCGGCCGGGCCGACGCGGGAGTACCTGGATCCGGTGCGGTTCATCAGCAACCCGTCGAGCGGGAAGATGGGCTTCGCGGTGGCGGAGGCTGCCCGGGACCGGGGCGCGGACGTGACGCTCGTGACCGGCCCGGTGACCCTGCCGGACCCGGCAGGCGTACGCGTGGTGCGGATCGAGTCGGCGCTGGAACTGCGGGACGCCGTGGTGGACGCGTCGCGGGACGCAGGGATCGTGGTGATGACGGCGGCGGTCGCGGATTACCGCGCGGCCACGCAGAGCGGCGAAAAGCAGGCGAAGGTGGCGGGCGACGTGACGGTTCACCTGACGCCGAACCCGGACATCCTGGCGGAACTGGGCCGCGAGAAGGATGACCGGGTGCTGGTGGGCTTCGCCATGGAGACGCACGCCGGGGTGGAACGCGCGGCGGGCAAGGCGCAACGGAAGAACGCGGATTTCATCCTGCTGAACTACCCGACGCGGGAGGGCACGGCATTCGGCGGGGACGACAATCAGGTGACACTGGTGCGCGCCGACGGCTCGCATGAGGACTGGCCGCGCGTGAGCAAGCGCGAGGTGGCCGAGCGGCTGCTGACCGAGGCGGCGCGGCTGCTGCCCCGTCAGGGCTGAGCGGGGTTCTGCCCGGCGGGACGCCCGTCATTGAATTATGCAGTGCATATGCATATGCTGTGTGGAATGGCGGGAACGCTCAGTAAGGAACAACGTCAGAAACGCATTCAGGACATCATCGCCCGCGACAGTGTCAGCACCCAGGGGGAACTCGTCGAGCGCCTCCAGGCCGAGGGCATCCGCGTCACGCAGGCCACCGTCAGCCGCGACATCAACGAGCTGCGGCTGGTGCGCCTCCCGGTCGGCAAGGGCCGCCACCGCTACGCCCTGGCGCAGACCGCCGGGCACGTGGGCGCGCAGGAGGAACTCGCGCGGCTCTTCCAGAACTTCGTGCACGACATCGACCGGGGCGAGAACATGCTCGTGATCCGCACCACGGACGGGCACGCGACCGGCGTGGCGCTGGTGCTCGACCGGGTGCGCCGCGACGACATCATCGGGACCCTGGCGGGCGAGGACACGATCTTCGTGGTGGCGCGCACCACGGCGGACGCGGAGAACATCATGGAGGAGTTCCACGCCATGATGCTGGGCTGAAGCCATGACGAACGAACAGGCCCTGCTGACCGCCGTCGAGGCGTTCGCGGGGACGTTCTACGCCGGGCCGGGCCGCGCGTACCACAATGCCGCGCACGTGCGGGCGCTGCTGGACGCGCTGGCCACGCGGGGCGTGCTGACGCCCGCGCTGGCGCTGGCCGCGTGGGGCCATGACCTGATCTACGATCCGCGCGCGGCGGACAACGAGGCGCGCAGCGCGGACGTGTTCGGGGACTGGCTGGCCGCGCAGGGGGCGCCCACTGACCTTCAGGCGGAGGTGCGGGCGCTGATCCTCGCCACCCGGCACACTGCGCCGCCGACCACGCGGGCGGAGGCGCTGTTCGTGGACGCCGACCTGAGTGTCCTGGGGGCCGATGCTGCCACGTTCGACGCGTACGACCGGGCCATCCGCGCGGAGTACGCGCACGTGCCCGAGGCTGCGTACCGCGCCGGGCGGGCGGCGGTCCTGCGGGGCTTCCTGAACCGCGAGCGGCTGTACCTCACGCCGGAGTTCGCGGGGCTGGAGCCTCAGGCGCGGGTCAATCTGGCTCGGGCGCTGGCTCGGCTGCGCTGATCTCGGGACTGAATCCCAGTTCCGCCAGCACTTCGGCAGTGTGCTGCCCCGCCGTGGGGGGCGCGCGGCGCACCGGGAGGGCCTCCCCGCCGAAGCGCCAGGGGGGGCTGGTGACGGTCGTCTCGCCCAGGGTGGGGTGCGGGACGGGCACGGCGACGCCGCGCGCCTGCACGTGCGGGTCGCTGAAGACGTCGGCCAGGTCGTTCACGGGGCCGCAGGGGACGCCCGCCACCTCCAGGCGGGTCATGAGGTCGGCGCGGGTGTGGCGGGCCAGTGCGGGCAGCAGGAGGAGATCGAGCTCGGCGCGGTGGGTGACGCGGCCCTCGTTCGTGGCGAAGCGGGCGTCCGCGCTCAGATTCGGGTCGTCCAGCGCCGCGCAGAAGCGCCGCCACAGCGCGTCGTTCCCCACGGCGATGTTCACGAATCCGTCCGCGCAGGGGAAGGTGCCGTACGGGACGATGGACCGGTGATCGTTCCCGGTGGGCACGGGGACCTCCCCGGTGGCGAGGTAGCGGCCCACCTGCGAGGAGCCCAGCGCGATCACACTTTCTAGGAGGTTCACGTCCACCCGCGCGCCGCGTCCGGTGCGTTCGCGGGCGTACAGCGCCGCGAGGATCGCCTGGGTGATCAGGGCGCCGCTGTACACGTCCGCGACCGCCACGCCGACCCGCAGGGGTTCGCGGCCGGCCTCGCCGTTGTAGCTCATGAGGCCGCCCATGCCCTGCGCGATGACGTCGTACCCGGCGCGGTCGCGGTACGGGCCGCTCAGGCCGAAGCCGGTGATGCTCGCGTAGATCAGGCGGGGGTACGCGGCGTGCAGGGCCTCCCAGCCCAGACCCAGGCGCTCCAGGGTGCCGGGCCGGAAGTTCTCGACGAGCACGTCACTGCCCGCAATCAGGCGGCGGGCGGCCTCCAGCCCCTCCCCGGTCTTGAGGTCCAGGGTGACGCTGCGCTTGTTGCGGTTCACGCTCAGGAAGTAGCTGCTCTCCCGGCCGCCCGCTCCTGTCTGGAAGGGTGGGCCCCAGGCGCGGGTGTCGTCCCCGCCGGGCGGCTCGACCTTGATCACGTCGGCGCCCAGATCGCCGAGCAGCATGGTGCACAGCGGGCCGGTCAGGACGCGGGTGAAGTCCGCGACGCGCACGCCACTCAGGGGCAGGTCTGGGGTCATGTATGTGGATGCTAGCGCGGGCGTACACTGCCAGGGTCATTCATTCGTTCTTGTCCCCTGGAGGTTTCACCCGTGACCACGCCACAGCCCCCGGCCCGTTCGCACCTGGGTCGTCCCCGCAAGATCATTGACGGCCTGGAGAAACTCGTGGGCCGCGCGCCCTACGTTGCTGATCAGCAGCTGCCGGGGCTGCTGCACGCGCGGCTGGTGCTGTCGCCGTACCCGCACGCGCGGATTCGCGGGGTGGACCGCGCCGCGGCGCTGGATGTGCCGGGCGTGCAGGCGGTGCTGCTGGGCGCGGACCTGAACGTGAAGCCCGCGCACTCGCGGCCCAGCCTGCTGCTCGCGGAGGATCTGGTGGTGTTCGCGGGGCAGCCGGTCGCGCTGATCCTCGCGGACACGGAGGCGCAGGCGGCGGACGCGGCGGCGCTGCTGGACGTGGACTACGAGGCGCTGGATGCCGTGGAGGACGGCGAGGCGGCGCTCGCGGACGGCACGCTGGTGTGGCCGCAAGGCGTGCCGAAGGCGGACGGCGGCATGGCGGGCCTGCACGGCGGCGAGGCGGGCGCGCAGGCGGCGCAGGCGCCCAGCAACGTGGATGAGGACCGGACCTTCGGGCGTGGGGACGTGGACGCCGCCCTGAGCGCGGCCGCCTTCACGGCCGGGGGGTCGTTCCGGGTGGCGGGCGTGCACCAGTCGTACCTGGAGCCGCACGCGGTGGCCGCGCAGCCCGGCGCGAGGCCCGGTGAGGTCACGGTGTACACCAGCACCCAGGGGCAGTACGTGGTGCGCAGTGAGGTGTCGGGCGCGCTGGGCCTGCGCGAGCGGGACGTGCACGTGGTCCCACTGACGGTCGGTGGGGGCTTCGGCGCGAAGTACGGGATCATGGACGCGCTGGTGGCCGCGGCGGCCCTGCACGTTCAGAAGCCCGTGCGGCTGGTGCTGACCCGCAGTGAGGACATGCTGACCACCATGCCCGCCCCGGCCATTGACGTGACGCTGCGTCTGGGCGCGGACGCGGACGGCACCCTGACCGCCGTGGACGCGGACGTGCTCGTCGAGAACGGCGCGTTCAGGTTCGGGCACGGGGGGATCATCGCCACGATGCTGGGGGGCCTGTACCGCTGCGAGAACGTGCGGGTGCGCACGCGGGAACTGCTGCTGAACCGCGCGCCGGTGGGCGCGTACCGCGCGCCGGGCGTGCCGCAGGCGCTGTTCGCGCTGGAGTCCGCCGTGGACGACCTGACCCGGCAGCTGGGCGCCGACCCGCTGGAGTGGCGCCTTCAGCACGCCGTGCAGGCGGGCGACCCGATGGGCACCGGTCGCGCCTGGCCGGACATCGGGCTGCGTGACTGCCTGGAGGCCGCGCAGGCGCACCCGCTCTGGCAGTCGCGCGCCTCGCTCCCCGAGCAGGAGGGCGTGGGACTGGCGGTGGGCGGCTGGCCGGGTGCGTTCTCCCCGGCGGGCGCGGTGTGCCGCGTGGACACGGACGGCACGGTGCGGCTGCACGTGGGCAGCGTGGACATCAGCGGCGTGCATTCCAGCATGGTCCTGATTGCGGCTGAGACGCTGGGCGTGGACCCGGATCAGGTGGAGATCGTGCAGGGCACCACGGACAGCGGGCCGTACGCACCGAACTCCGGGGGGTCGCAGGTGACGATCAGCCTGTCGGGCGCGGTACTGGACGCCAGCACGCAGGTGCGTGATCAGCTGCTGGAACTGGCGGCGCGGCACTTTGAGGCGCACCGGGATGACCTGGAACTCGCGGGCGGGCAGGCGATGGTGCGGGGCATTCCGGACCGCGCGATTCCCATTGGCAAGCTGGCGGCGCAGGCGCAGCGCACGCCGGGCGGGCCGGGCCCGGTGGTCGCGGAGGGCCGCGCGGCGCTGAAGGCCGGGGCGCCGGGCTTCGTCGCGCATCTCGTGCACGTGCGGGTGGATCCGGCGACCGGGGCGGTCACGCTGCTGCGGTCGGTGGCGGCGCAGGACGTGGGCTTCGCGCTGAACCCGCTGCTGGTCGAGGGGCAGATTCAGGGGGGGAGCGCGCAGGCGCTGGGCCTGGGTCTGCTGGAGGGACTGGCGTACGCGGGCGGTACGCTGGTGAACCCGAACTTTCTGGAGTACGCGTTCCCGACGAGTACGGACATGCCGCCGCTGGAGACGGTGCTGGTGCAGCGGCCCAGTGAGCACGGGCCGTTCGGGGCGCGGATCGTGGGGGAGCCGCCGATCACGGCGGGCGCGGCGGCCCTGGCGAACGCGGTGCGTGAGGCGGCGGGGGTGCGCGTGACTGAGCTGCCCATCACGGCTGAGGCGGTCTGGCGGCTGGGACAGGAGGCGGCCAGTCGGTGAGTCTGGGCGGTGGTGGGCTCAAAGGTGAACGCCAGAGTAAACCGATTTAAGTTTTAAAGTTATGCTGGGGGTATGTCGATCCCCGCCTCATCCCCTGCGCCCGGTCTGGCCCCACCCGACCGGGCCACGCAGGTGACCCTTCTGCTTCTCTCCGCCCTGACGATCATGTCCGGGGCGACCATCGCCCCCGCCCTGCCCGCCATGCAGGCGCACTTCGCCAACACGCCCAACGCGGCCCTGCTCGTGAAGCTGGCCCTGACCATCCTGGGCATCGTCATTGCCATCACGGCGCCGCTGTTCGGCACGCTCGCAGACCGGTACGGGCGCCGTCCGGTGCTGCTCGCCTCGCTGGCCCTGTACGTGCTGGGGGGCGGCAGCGGCCTGATCGCCCAGAGCCTCGGGGCGGTGCTGCTGGGGCGCGTGGTGCTGGGCCTGGCCGTGGCGGGCACCATGACGGCCGCCGGGGCGCTCGTGAACGACCTGTTCAGCGGCGCAGAGCGGGGCCGCTTCCTGAGCCAGCAGGCGGCCTTCAACAGCTTCGGCGGCGCGGTGCTGCTCCCACTGGGCGGCGTGCTGGCCGCCGTGGGCTGGCGCGCCCCGTTCACGCTGTACCTCGCCGCAGGACTGCTGCTGCCCCTCCTGCTGCGCCTGCCGCGCGGCATTCCGGGCGCCGCTCACGATCCCGCAACGCCCGCGCAGGCGCCCCGCTGGGGCGCCATCTCCCTGGTGTACGCCCTGTCGCTGGGGTACATGATCGTCTTCTACCTGATGCCCGCCCAGGGGCCGTTCCTGCTGCGCGCCCTGCACGCCAACCCCGGCCTGACCGGCCTGATGCTGGGCAGCTCCACCCTGATGGCCGCCGTGACCTCACTGGTGTTCTCCCGCTTCGCCGGACGCTTTGACGCGCGGCGCCTGGCGGGCCTGGGCATGATCGTGGTCGCCGCGGGCTGGCTGCTGGTGTTCCGCGCGCCGGGCCTAGGCGCCGTGGAGGCCGGGCTGCTGATCGCCGGGCTGGGCGGCGGCGTGATCTTCCCGAACCTGTACGCTTGGCTGGCTGACCTGACGCCCCCCGCCTGGCGGGGCCGCGTGACGGCCGGGATGAGCAGCGCGATCTTCCTGGGGCAGTTCCTCAGTCCGCTGGTGCTGGCTGCGCCCACCGGGCACGAGGCACAGGGCTTCGCGGCCGGCTCGGCACTGGCGGCTGGGATGGGCGCGCTGCTGCTGATCCTCAGCCTGCGCGGCCGCCGTGCGCCTGAGCCGCCGGTCGCGGCGGTGCCCCAGCGGGGCTGAGCAGCCACGCGATCAGCCCATGAAGAAACCGCCCTCCGGCTGGGGGGCGGTCTTTGCGTGGTGCGGGTCAGTCGGCGGCGCTGCCGTGGCTCTGCGCGTTCTGCGCTTCGCGGGCGGCCTTGTTCTTCGCCTCGATCTTCGCCTTGATCTTCTTCTGCGTGAAGCCGGCCTCGCGCTCGCGCTGGTCGAGCACGCTGCGGATGAAGCGGATGTCGTCCTCGATACCGGGGATGACGACCTGCTCCAGGGCGTTCACGCGCCGGGAGGTTTTCTTGATTTCCTCACCGATGCGGCGCAGCTTGGTTTCCGTGCCGGCGACCTTGACGATCGCTTCGAGCACGCCGCCGAAGTCGGTGGCGGCCTGAATGGTCCGCGCGCCGACGTTGATGGGGCTGAAGCTGGCCTGCTGGCCGCGTTCAGGGACCTTGATCTTGGGGACCTTCACGCCGTACAGGTTGTCGATCTGCATGTCGATCACGTAGTCGCTGCTGCCGGCCAGCGAGAGGCTCTCGACCGCTTCGGGGCTGTCCCAGGCTTTCGCGCCGAACAGGCTGGTGTAGGCGCCCTTGCTGACGCCGCTGAGCTGCTCGCGCGCGGCGAGGGCGTCCTTGACCAGCGCGAAGAATTCGCCGATCAGGGCGTCACGCTTGCGCTTGAGCAGGTCCGCGCCGCCGGAGGCGGTGCGCAGGCTGGCCTTGCTGGCCAGCAGGGCGCTGCGGGTGGGGCTGATCTGTCCTGCCATGTGTATTCACCTCCTGACGTTTCTGGAGTTCATTGTTGAGGACCGCAGGGTGCGCCGACGAGGGCCGGCGTCACCCTTCAGGCCCTCAGGGGTTTACTTGGTGGAGCGGCTGCCCTTCCACATGTCGTCCATCTTCGTACCGTAGTACTTGTCGATGGAGTCCTTGCCGATTCGGGTCAGCTGGCTCTGGGGCAGCTTGCTGAGGATGCCCCACGCGACGGTCAGGCTGTCCTCGATGCTGCGGTCCTGGTCGCCCTGGCCGATGAAGTATTCCTCGAAGTCGTTGGCGAACTTCAGGTACAGCTTGTCGGTCTCGGTCAGCGCGTCTTCACCGGTGATGGCCACCAGTTTGCGCAGGTCCAGACCATTGGCGTACGCGGCGAACAGCTGGTCGGAGATGTTCTTGTGGTCGGCGCGGGTCTTGCCCTTGCCGATGCCGTTGCCCTGAAGGCGGGACAGCGAAGGCAGGGGGTTGATCGGGGGGAACACGCCCTTGGAGTTCAGGGTGCGGTCGACCACGATCTGACCTTCGGTGATGTAGCCGGTCAGGTCGGGGATGGGGTGGGTGATGTCATCATCGGGCATCGACAGGATCGGCACCTGGGTGACCGAGCCGGGCTTGCCGTCCACGACGCCCGCACGCTCGTACAGGCTCGCAAGGTCGGTGTACATGTAGCCGGGGAAGCCGCGGCGACCGGGGATCTCCTCGCGCGCGCCGCCGATTTCACGGAGGGCCTCGCAGTAGTTCGTCAGGTCGGTCAGGATCACCAGCACGTGGTAGCCGTGCTCGAAGGCCAGGTACTCGGCGGTGGTCAGGGCCATGCGGGGGGTCAGCAGACGCTCGACCGCGGGATCGTCGGCCTTGTTCAGGAACAGCACGGAGCGGGCGAGCGCGCCGGTGCGTTCGAATTCCTGCGTGAAGAAGCTGACTTCGCGCTGGGTCAGGCCCATCGCGGCGAACACCACGGCGAAGTCACCCTCGTGGCCGGGCACCTTGGCCTGACGGGCGATCTGCGCGGCGAGTTCGTTGTGCGGGAGGCCCGAGCCGCTGAAGATCGGCAGCTTCTGGCCGCGGATCAGGCTGGTCTGCACGTCGATGGTGCTGATGCCGGTCTGGATGAACTCCTCGGGCTTGGCGCGCGCGGCGGGGTTCATGGGCTGGCCGTTGATGGACAGGCGCTTTTCGGCGACCACGGCGGGCAGCCCGTCGATGGGGCGGCCCAGGCCGTCGAAGCGGCGGCCGATCATTTCCTTGCTGACGCCCAGGCGGGCCACGTCTTCGACGAGGCTGACGCTGGCAGTCGCGAGGTCCAGACCACGGGTTTCTTCGAACACCTGAATGACGGCGTTCTGGTCACTCACGGAGATGACCTGCCCGCCACGCATCTTGCCGGAGGCGTCTTTGATGTTCACGATAGCGCCGTAAGCGAGGTCGCTGGCGGCGTTCACGAACAGCAGAGGCCCGGAGATGTACGCGACGTCGTTGTATTCCTTCTGGAGGAGGGTCACGCTTTCACCGCCTTGAAGCTGCTGTCGAGCTCGCCGAGGACGCTGTCGGTGTACGCGGCGAAGTCACCTTCGGGCGTGTAGCGGGCGCGGGCGAGTCGCTCGATGATGGGGCTCTGGATGATTTCGTCGATGGTGCTGCCGTTCTTGAGGGCCGTGTCGGCCTGGTCGTAGAACTTCAGGAACATCTTCATCAGGCCATAGTTCTTGGGCATGCTGGCGCTGGCGTCGACGGGGTCGAAGCCGTTCTGCTGCAGGAAGTCCTGGCGGAGCATGCGGCCGGTCTCGATGATCAGGCGCTCGTTGTCCTGCAGGGCGTCGGGGCCGACGAGCTGCACGACTTCCTGCAGCGCGGCCTCTTCCTGGAGGATCGTGCCGATCCGCTGGCGCAGTTCCGGGAAGTCCTCGCCGACGTTGGCGCGGTACCAGGAGTCCAGGATCGGGGTGAACAGGCTGTAGCTGCCGTTCCAGTTGATCGCGGGGAAGTGGCGGCGGCGGGCGAGGCCGGCGTCCAGACGCCAGAAGGCGCCGGTGATGCGCAGGGTGGCCTGCGTGACGGGTTCGGACATGTCACCGCCGGCGGGGCTCACGGCGCCGATCACGCTGACTGCGCCGTCGTCGCCAGCGAGGGTCTTGACGGCCCCGGCGCGCTCGTAGAACGCGGCGAGCTTGGCGCCCAGGTAGGGCGGGTAGCCTTCTTCGGCGGGCATCTCTTCCAGGCGGGAGGAGATTTCACGGAGCGCCTCGGCCCAGCGGCTGGTGCTGTCGGCCATCAGGGACACGCTGTAGCCCTGGTCGCGGAAGTACTCGGCCAGCGTGATGCCGGTGTAGACGCTCGCTTCGCGGGCGGCCACGGGCATGTTGGACGTGTTGGCGATCAGGATGGTGCGGTGCATGAGGGGGCCGCCGGTCTTGGGGTCTTCCAGTTCGGGGAATTCCACGAGCACGTCGGTCATCTCGTTGCCGCGTTCGCCGCAGCCCACGTACACGACGATGTCGGCGTTGCCGTACTTCGCCACGGACTGCTGGGTCACGGTCTTGCCGGAGCCGAAGGGGCCGGGGATGGCGGCAGCGCCACCCATGACCAGGGGGAACAGGACGTCCAGGATGCGCATGCCCGTGAGGAACGGCAGGCTGGGGTCGAGTTTCTTGGTGACGGGGCGCGGGGCGCGCACGGGCCAGTAGTGGGCCATGCGCAGCTCGGTGCCGTCTTCCAGGCGGGCGATGGTCTGGTCAATGTTGTACTGACCGGCCGGGGCGATCCACGCGATCTTCCCGCCCTTGTCGGGGGGCGTCAGGATCTTGTGCGTGAAGCTGAACTCCGGCACGGTGCCCAGGATGGCGCTGCCGCCGACGGTATCGCCGACCTGCACGCTGGGCGTGAAGTCCCACATCTGCGTGCGGTCCAGGCTGGAGACCTCGATGCCGCGGGCGATGAAGTCGCCGCTGGCCTCGCGGATCTTGCCCAGGGGGCGCTGAATGCCGTCGTAGATGCCGTTCAGCATCCCCGGCCCCAGTTCCACGCTCAGGGGGAGGTTGGTGGTCTGGACGGGTTCACCGACGGTCAGGCCGCTGGTGTCCTCGTACACCTGGACGAAGGCAGTGTTGCCGTCCAGTCGGATGATCTCGCCCACGAGGCGTTCCTCGCCCACGCGGACGATGTCGTACATCTTCGCGCCGTACATCCCGTCCGCAATCACGGCGGGTCCGGCGATGCTCTTCACGACGCCGCTCTTGTTCTGCGTCATTACGTTCTCCTTGAAAGGTCTGAGGGGCGGGGAGGGACTTCCGAGTCTAGAAGGGGAAGCGTCACGTGTCTGTGGGCCTCATCTCCTGGACCCCCGGCTGTCCCTGCGCCCCGACCTCTTACAGTTTGATATCGAAGCCGATGGTGTCGCGCACTAGCTTGCCCATGTAGGCCTTCGCGTCGACCGTGTCGGGGTTGAAGGCGTCCTTGAGGCTGGGGATGGGCAGCAGGATCGGCAGGTCCCGGCCGCGCATGATGCGGGCCGTGGCGGTGGCCGGATCGGCGATCAGGCCGGTATCCACGGCCACCAGGCCGTAGTCCCCGTCCGTGATCAGCTTCTCCAGGGCGGCCTGGGCCTGCTCGGGCGTGGTGTCCACCACTTCGGCGCCGGCCAGGCGGAAACCGGTGGCGGTCTCGTGGTCGGTCAGGACGACGACTTTACGCACCTTGCAGCTCCTTTACCAGCTCGTCCTTGCTCAGGCCGTAGAACTTCGCGCGGCCAATCAGGCGCAGACGGGCGATTTCCTGTTCCTTGCGGCGCAGGTAGTCGAGCGCCACGCCGGGGCCCAGGGCGTCGGCCATGGCGACGTTGCGGCTGGCTTCGTCTAGCAGGCGCCGGGCGACCGCCTCGGCCGTACCGAGATCGGCGGCCTCCGCGATGGGTTGCAGGTCGGCCGCGACGGCGTTGTCGCCGCCTGCGAGGCGCAGGAAGTCGCTTTCGGTGACGTCGCGTCCGCCGGGAATGAAGTACCGGACGTTGGCGGCGCTGCCGCGCAGCTGGCGGGCGATCAGCAGGTTGCGGATGTCGATTTCACGGGTGAAGTAACGGCGCACGTGGGTGCCCCGCACGCCGGCCAGCACCGCGCGGTAGTAACCCTGGTCGAGGGCCACTTCGAGATCCAGCAGGCTGCTGGCCCCACTGCTGACGGCCGAACGCAGGATCTGACCCAGCTTCCCACCGGCAACCGCGAGGGTCTGGGCGAGGCTGGCGACATCGGCACTCTGCGCGGCGCCCTGGAGCACGCTCCAGGGGACCGTACCGGCCGGGATCAGGCCGCCGACGATGTCGTCGGCACTGCGGCCCGTCAGCACGCCGCGGACCAGGGTCTTGACGTTCTGCAGGTCGTACCGGAGCAGCAGGGATTCGATTTCACGGGCGGGCTGCCCGACGGCGATGGAGCGCAGGTGGGCGATGGCCTTGAGGTAGTTGCGGCTCAGGGCCTCGTCCAGCTGGGCCAGCCCGGCTCCCTGCGCCGTGGCGTCGCCCAGGTCCTCGCGGAGCGGGGTTTCGCTGATCTGGCGCAGGAACTCCTGGTAGTTGACGCTGCTGGCCGCTTCGTCCAGCGAGCGGGCCTCCACCAGGGCGGTGCGCATCATGCGCACGCGACCGTTGATGTAACCGTAGGGGTTATTCACGCACCCTCCCTTACGCTTCGGCGAGCAGGCGGGAGACCTGGGCGCTCAGTTCGCCCTGCGCGGCGCTCAGGCGGCCCAGCAGGGTGTTCTGAACGCTGGTCTTGCCGTTCTCGCCGACCAGGCGCACGCCGGTCTTCACGCTTTCGTTGGCGCGGAGTTCCAGGTGACGGCCCAGCTGGGCGAGGGCGGCGCGCACGGCGTCGTGCTCGCTGCTGGCGGCCTCAATCACCTGGGCGTTCGGGAGGGCGGTCAGGGCTTCCTGGATCAGCTTGGCGAGCACCTGGGGGTACTCGGGCAGGCTGGGGATCTGCCTCAGGTGGGTCTGGGCCGTCTGGAAGGCCTGCACCTGCAGCGTGTCGCCGGCGGCGAGACGCTGGGCGTTGGCATCCAGGTCGGCAGCGGAGCGCGCGCGGGTCAGGCCGGCGGCGTAGTCCGTGTGCAGGGCCCGCTGACGGCTCTCGAGCATGGTCCGGGCGCGCTCCTGCGCCTGGGCGATGATCTGGTCGGCGTGTGTCTGCGCCTGCTCGCGGATGCGTGCGATCTCACCCTGAATTTCGGTTTCGAGAATGTCACCAAGGCTCATGGTTCCCTCCGGGGGTTACTTGAGGAGGAAGAAGCCGACGAAGCCGAAGATGACCAGGGTTTCGGGGATGAAGAACCAGATGGCCATCTGACCGAACTTCTCGGGACGCTCGGCAACGACGCCGGCAGCGGCCGCACCGATGGGGCCCTGGGCGAGACCGGTACCGACGGCGCCGAGGCCGAGGGCCAGGCCCGCGCCGATGGCCTTGAGGCCGGCGGTGTTGGCGTCGCCGGTGGCGGCGGCTTCCTGGGCGAAGGCGGTGCTGGCAACGGTGGCGGCGGTCAGGGCGGGCAGGTACTTGGCGAGTTTCTTCATGGGGTTTCCTCCGTGGATTACTTGCGTGCCGCAGGGGCAAATGGGGCGTAACGGATACCGGTTTCCTGGTAGAAGCCAGTGGGGTTGAGGTACTCGACCCAGACCAGTCGGATGGGCTGCATGACGTGGCCCAGGATGGTCAGGACGAACAGGAAGACGTGAACGATCAGGCCGACCAGGATGCCGAGGATCGGGCCGATGACGGGCAGCGTGCCGCCCAGGCTCCAGCCGACGTCGGTGGCGAGGTTCGCGAGGATCGCGGCGGCCACGCCGACGGCGAACAGTCGGGTGAAGGAGATGATGTTGCCGCCGTTTGAGAGGATCTCGATCAGCATCAGGGGGTTGCGGGCGCCAAACAGGCCGCCGACGAACACCAGGAAGCCGAGGAGCATCACGAGGACGAGGGGGTTGCCGAAGTTCGACAGGGCGCCGAAGTCCTGACCGGCGCGGCTGACGTAGGCCAGCAGGATCAGGCCGATCAGGCCGCCCAGCATCCCGACGGCTTCCCAGAAGTGGTGCATGTGCTTGTGCTTCCAGGTCAGCTGCGCCTTGAGTGCCCAGCTCCAGAGCATGAAGATCACGCCCACGGCGATGCAGATCAGCATGATGGTGTTGCTGAATTCTGGCAGGACGCGGGGGAACAGGATCGGAATCAGGCCGCCGGCGTGTTCTTCACCTTCGGCCAGGCGCACGCCCCAGATGTTCTGGATCAGCTCGGGGTTCACGTAGAACACGTGGAGTTTTTCCAGGACATTGCCGAAGAATTCGCCGGTCAGGATGCCCCACAGGATGCTCCAGCCGCTCATGGTGAGCAGCACGGTGCCGACGCGTTTGAGCGTCGCGGGGTCCAGGGTGATGCCCAGCAGACCGATCGGGAGGCTCTCGCCGCGGCGGGCGCGGGCCAGGCCCCACAGGGACGCCAGGAGGAACAGCAGGCCGAAGCCGATGTCCGCGACGATGAAGCCGAAGAACAGCGGGAAGAACCACGCCACGACCCAGCTGGGGTCGAAGGTGCCGTACTTCGGGGGGTCACTGATGTTCAGCATGAATTCGAAGTTCTCGGTGTACGAGGAGTTCTTCAGCTGAACGGGTACGCCGTCCCCGTGGTGGGCGTCAGCGGCATGCAGTTCGAACATGGCGCTCTGCTTGAAGGGGTCCAGCGCGCGCTTGAGGTCGGGCACGCGGTCGTCGGGCACGAAGCCCTGCAGCACGAAGCCGTACTTGCCGCGGGCGGTCTGGGCGCGTGCGTCGTCAATGCCGACGCGGTCGGCCAGGGCGTCGCGGATCGCGGCCAGGGTGGGGCCGTGCTGCTGCGCCAGGGCGCGCTTGTCGGCTTCCACTTTGTCCAGGGCCTGGGGGTGGTTGCGGGCGATGTCCGCGAACGCGGCCTGCACGTCGCCGAGCGGCATGCGTTCGAAGCGGCCCGGGAGGCGCAGTTCGCCCAGTCGGGCTTTGCCCAGCGCGGCGCGGGCGCGGTCACGGTCGGCGCTGAGGACGGCCACGATGGCGGCGCTCAGGCGGTCGTTCACGCGCTCACTGCCGATGGCGAAGCGGTCTCCCAGTTCGGCCTTCAGGGCGTCCTGGGCGGCCTGCAGTTCGCTGGCCTCCTGGGCGGTGAAGGGGATCAGGGCGACGCGGCGGCTGCGGTCGAGGCTGCCGGCCACGCGGGCCAGGGCGGCCACGACGTCGCCGTAGCTGCGCTGCGTGTCGAGGTCGGCGCGCAGTTCCGTTTCGCGGTCCGTGAGGGCGCTGGCGGGCGTGGCGGCCTGTTCGATCAGGGCGCTCCACTCACCCTCGGCGGGCAGTGGGGCGCGGGTGACGCGCGCGGCGTCCAGTTCACCCAGGGTGCTTTCGCTGCGGGCCAGGAGGCGTTCGGCGTCCCGGCGGTCCTCAGCGGCCTGCCCGCTGAGCGGGCCGGTCTGGAAACCCTGGGCTTCCAGGGGCACGATGTGCAGCACGCCAGCCTGTTGCAGGGCCTGCATGATCGCGCGGCTGTCACTCTGACGGCCGGCAACCACGACTTGCTGCATGGGGTTGATCACGGGAGCACCGCCCTCATGATCGTGTCCACCGCCTGCGCCAGTTTGCTCTCGGCGCGCGCGCGGGTGTGCGCGGCGTCCTGCTGCGCCTGGGCGCTGGCGGCGTCGCGGATCGACTTCACTTCCGCGCTGAGCTTCTGCTCGTGCTCGGCCTGCATGGCCTTCGCCTGAGCTTCTGCGTCGCGGAGGATGCTCGTCGCCTGCGCCTCGGCAGCGTCCACGGTCTGCTGCGCCTGAGCGCGCGCCGCTTCGATCTGCGCGTCCAGCGCCGCTTCGCGGCTGGCCAGTTCACTTAAGACTCGACTTGAGACGTCCAAAACTCACTCCTCCTTTCCCTTCGTGACTCAAGCACCCCGGTCAAGCGCCCCATGAACGTCATGGGGTGTGGCGGGGGTGCGGTGAGTTTTTCGGTGGCCCGACCCTGGTAATGGTTGATGTCAGACTCAGGGCGCATCCTAACACACAGTCTTTATGCTTCAGGCAGGGCAAGCGTCCCTGCGCTTGACAACGCAAACCCCCCGGCGTAGAGGGCCGGGGGGGTGCGGACTGGGGTGGGTCGGGCTGCTCAGTCGTGGCCAACGAACACCGGGGCGGCCAGTGGGCTCTGCGCTTCCTGATAGCCCTCCTCTTGGTGTTCGGTGAGGTCCACGCCGCGCGCCTCCTGCTGCTCGGTCAGGCGCAGCGGCGTGAACAGCGCCGTGAGTTTCAGCAGCGCGAACGTGCCGGCCCCGGCCAGGGCAGCGGCGGCCAGGACACCAATCAGCTGCGTGCCCAGTTGCGCGGCGTGCCCGGCAATCAGGCCGGCGCCGGCGGGGTTGATGACCGGGCTGGCCAGCACGCCGGTCATCAGGGTGCCGACCACCCCGGCGGTGCCGTGGCAGGCGAAGACGTCCAGCGCGTCGTCGGGCAGCAGGCGGTGCTTGTTCGCCACCAGCCACCACGACACGGTGCTGGCGACCGCGCCGATCAGCAGCGCCCCGCCGGGCGTGACGAACCCGCAGGCGGGCGTGATGGCCACCAGACCCACGACCGCGCCGGTCGCGGCGCCGATGGCGGTGGGGCGTCCGCCGCGCACCTGGTCCCACAGCAGCCACGTCAGCAGCGCGGCGGCGGCGGCCGTGTTGGTGTTCAGCAACGCGTACGCGGCCACGCTGCCTGCCGCTAGGGCGCTGCCGGCGTTGAAGCCCATCCAGCCGAACCACAGCAGGCCCGTGCCCAGCAGCACCAGCGGGACGTTGTGCGGCACGCTGACGAGGCGCGGGAAGCCCAGGCGTGAGCCCAGCACCAGCGCGGCCACCAGTCCACTCACGCCGGACGCGACCTCCACGACAGTGCCACCCGCGAAGTCCAGCAGGCCCAGCTTGAACAGCCAGCCGTCCGGGCTCCAGACCCAGTGGGCCAGCGGCGCGTAGATCAGCAGGGTCCACAGCGCGGCGAACAGCACGAAGGCCGGGAAGCGCATGCGTTCCACGACGCTGCCACTGACCACCGCCAGCGTGATGACCGCGAAGAGAATCTGGAACACCGCGAACAGGGGCGTGGGAATGGTGCCGGTCAGTTCGCCCGCCATGTGGCCCAGCCCCACCTGGCTCAGGCCGCCGATCAGGGCGTTCCCGCCGGGCCCGAACGCCAGGGTGTAGCCCAGCGCCACCCAGGCGACGCTGGCAACGCCCATGGCCGCGAAGCTCATCATCATGGTGTTCAGGACGCTGCCGGCGCGGACCAGCCCGCCGTAGAAGATGGCCAGCCCGGGGGTCATGAGCAGCACCAGCGCCGAGCACAGCAGAATGAAGGCAGTGTCGGCGCCGTTCATGCCCGGGGTCTGCGCGGCGGCCACGCCGCCCAGCAGGGCCAGCAGGGGGGCGGCGCGGCGGATCACAGGTGGTCCGGGGTGAGTTTGGTCTCGGTGACGGGGGTCAGCGCGGCGGTGTCCTCCTCGCCGGTGCGGATGCGGATCACGCGTTCCATGGGCTGCACGAAGATCTTGCCGTCCCCGACCTCGCCCGTACGCGCGCCCTTGCAGATCGCGTCGATGGCGGCCTGTACGAAGGGTTCGCTGACGGCCATGCGGAACTCGACCTTGTCGTGAAATTCGACCATGACGCGGGTGCCGCGGTAGTGCTCGACGATGGACTGCTCGCCGCCGTGGCCGCTCACGCGGGAGAGCGTGATGCCGCTGATGCCTGCCTGGAAAAGGGCTTCTTTAACCTGCTGCACCCGCTCCGGACGGACGACGGCCGTGATCAGTTTCATACCCACAGAGTAAGCAGGCGCTCAGCTGAAAATGACAATTTGTCCAACATCTGCCCAACATTCTGCACCATTTCGACGCTTCGATGCGATCTGAACGCTGACTAAGGACCTTTTTTACCTGCCGGGAGGTACATCAAGAGGAACCGACCCCCGGGGATGCGGTCGGGGGTCGGTCAACGTGGAGGTTCGGATTCAGGGAAGGCCCGTGCAGGCCCGGGACGGGGTCAGAGGAAGTTCAGTCACCGCCGACGAAGACGGGGGCGCCCAGGCCGGTCTCGCTGTCGGAGTAGCCCTGCTCGCTGTGGGCGCTGACGTCAATCCCGGCGATCTCCTGGTTGACGGGGACGCGCAGCGGCATGACCAGACCCACCAGTTTCAGCAGGATGAAGGAGCCCAGGCCGGTCCAGGCGACGCTGGCAACCACCCCGATGATCTGGATGACCATCTGCTCGCCCCAGGGTTTGCCGCTGCCGGTGGTGAAGGCCAGCGCGCCAGTCAGCAGGGCGCCCACGATGCCCGCCACGCCGTGGCAGGCGAAGACGTCCAGCGCGTCGTCGGCCTTCATGCGGGCCTTGAACTGCACGGCAGCGAAGCTCGCGGCGGCGCCCAGCACGCCCACCACCACGGACGCCAGGGGGCTGACGAAGGCGCAGGCGGGCGTGATGGCCACCAGACCCACGACCAGGCCGGTGGCGGCGCCCACGGCGGTGGGTTTGCCGTTGCGGACGCTTTCCAGGCCCAGCCAGGTGAGCATCGCGGCAGCGGGGGCGATCAGGGTGGTCATGAAGGCCAGCGCGGCGGTCTGGTTGGCGGCCAGGGCGCTGCCCGCGTTGAAGCCCATCCAGCCGAACCACAGCAGGCCCGCGCCCAGCAGCACGAAGGGGACGTTGTGGGGGACGTGCGCGGTGCGGGGGAAGCCGATGCGGGCGCCCAGCACGGACGCGGCGACCAGGCCGCTGACCCCGGCGGCGATGTGGATGACCGTGCCGCCCGCGAAGTCCAATGCGCCCAGCTTGAACAGCCAGCCGTCGGCGTTCCAGACCCAGTGGGCCAGCGGGGCGTAGATCAGGAGGCTCCAGAGGCCGCCGAACAGGACGAAGGCCCCGAAGCGCATGCGTTCAATCACGGCGCCGCTGATCAGGGCCACCGCGATGATCGCGAACATCGCCTGGAAGGCCGCGAAGATGTAGCTGGGGATGGTGCCGGTCAGCTGCCCCGCCAGGCCGCCAAAGCCGAAGTTGCTCAGGCCGCTGAAGAAGGCGTTGCCACCGGACGCGAACGCGATGGAGTATCCGCCGAGCAGCCACAGCACGCCCACCAGGCCGATGCAGACGACGCTCATCATCATGGTGTTCAGGACGCTCTGGGTGCGGCTCAGGCCGCCGTAGAAGAACGCGAGGCCCGGGGTCATCAGCAGCACCAGGGCGGAGGCGACGATCATCCAGGCGGTGTCGCCGGTGTCGAGTTTGGGCGCCTCGGTCTGCGCGAGGGCCGCGCCGCCCAGCATCAGGGCCAGCGGGAGGGTCTTGCGGAGGTGGGTCATGGGTGCACTCCTGTGGGGGCCGCCTCAGGCGGGGGTGAGGCGGGTCTCGGTGACGGGGGTCAGGGCGGCGTTGTCGCGCTCGCCGGTGCGGATACGCACGACCTGTTCGAGGGGCTGGACGAAGATCTTGCCGTCGCCGACCTCGCCCGTACGCGCGCCCTTGCAGATCGCGTCGATGGCGGCCTGCACGAAGGGTTCGCTGACGGCCATGCGCACCTCGACCTTGTCGCGGAACTCGACCATGACGCGGGTGCCGCGGTAGTGCTCGACGATGGACTGCTCGCCGCCGTGGCCGCTCACGCGGGAGAGCGTGATGCCGCTGATGCCCGCCTGGAAGAGGGCTTCTTTGACCTGCTGGACCCGTTCGGGCCTGATGACAGCCGTGACCAGTTTCATGGCGTCTCCTTTTTTCCGCGCAATTTGCAGTGACCGCATCCCTGCATGCCCTCAGCTTAGGAAGATTAGCGCTTCTTGTCAAAAATAATTTTGACATTTGGCTAGATTTTACTGAACAAGCTGCACCTTGGGACCTCAGGTCCAGCTGTTGTTCTCCCAGATCGTGCCGACTGAGCCCGAACGGCTGTTCGTCCGGCACCACAGCAGAGGGGAGAGGCCACCCGCGCCTCTCCCCTCTCCAGCTGAGCCCTCTATCTAGGCGAGGCGCCGTCCCCGCCGCGCTGACCAGAAGCGGTACACGCCCACCACCAGCACCGCGAGCAGCAACGCGGCCACGACCGGCGCGAACACCGCCAGCGCGCTGAGCATCAGGCTCGTGCCGTCCTCCACCGTGCTCACCACCGGGTTGGCCAGACCCGCCGTCGTGGCGGTCGCCACCGGCCGCACCGCCGTGCGGGTCGCCTGCACACCCCCGGCCACGATCAGGCCCAGCGCCATGCTCAGCGCCGGGGGCACGTCCGCCACGCCGGTCTGCGCCGCGAACAGCACCGCGCCCGCCGCGGCGTTCACCACCCCACCAGCCACGTGCAGCACGTGATCCACCCCAGGAATCTTGTCCCCCACGAAATCCAGCAGCCCGATCACCGCCACACCCAGCAACACCCACGGATTTCCCAGCAGGTCAAACGGCGCGTTCAGGTGCACCACGTCCGCGCGCGACAGCAGGCCCACCAGCAGCAGCGGAATGTAAGCGTTCAGGCCCGCCGCACCCGACAGGCCCAGCGAGGACAGCAGACCGGACAGGAGTTCCATATCCTCTCATTACGACCCGCGCGGGCCCGCCGTTGCTCCCGCGGCCCTTACGCGAATCTTGAGAGCCCCGGACCTCAATTCAGCCGGGGAGGGGCCGCGCCGCCTGACGCGCCCTTCCCCCACGGGTCCGTTCAGCGCAGGTAGGCCAGCAGCAGGTTCACGCCCGCACGCAGGTCATCCACATGCACGGCCTCCACGACCGTGTGAATGTACCGGGTGGGCAGACTGAGGGTCAGCGTGGGCACGCCTTCTCTGCTGCGCTGGATGGCCGCGCCGTCCGTGCCGCCCAGCGCCAGGACCTCCAGCTGCGCGGGAATGCCCGCCTGCTGCGCCAGATCCCAGAACTGGTCCACCAGCGGACGGTGCGAGATCATGGTGGAGTCGAACACCTTGATCCCGATGCCCTCACCCACGCGCGTGACTGCCTCGTCCGGCGCGACGCCCGGGGTGTCCACCGCCAGGGTCACGTCCAGCCCGATGCCGACCGTAGGCTGCACGCCGTACGCGGCGGTGATCGCGCCGCGCAGGCCGACCTCCTCCTGCGTGCTGAACACCGCGATCACCTCGTGCCGTGGGGCCGCGCCGCGCAGGGCGCGCAGGGTTTCCAGCAGCAGGAACACGCTGGCGCGGTCATCCATGGCCTTGCCGCACACCAGCCGCCCGACCTGACGGGCCGTCTGGTCCAGCGTGACCATGTCCCCGATCCGCACCTGCGCGCGCACCTCGTCTGCCTCCAGGCCCAGGTCGATGAAGAACTCCTTCACCTCGGGGATCTTCTTGCGTTCCTCGGGGCTGGCGATGTGCACGGGTTTCCCGCCGGGCGTCAGGATGCCCGGCAGCGCTCCGCCGCGCGCGTGCACGGTCACGTTCCGCGCGAAGAGGTTGCGGGTGTCAAAGCCGCCCAGCGCCTGCACCCGCAGGAAGCCCCGCTCGTCAATGAAGCGCACCAGGAAGCCGATCTCGTCCATGTGCGCGCTGATCATCACGCGCTCGGCCACCTCGCCCTTCTTCTGATCGCGGGGCGCGCGGCGGGCGATGACGTTGCCCATGGCGTCCACGCGCACCTCGTCGACCAGCCCGTCCAGTTCGGCCAGCACGAAGTCCCGCACGGCGTCCTCCTGCCCGGGCACGCCCGGCAGGTCCGACAGGCGCATCAGGAGATCCAGGCGCAGGTCCGTCACGGCGGGAGAAACGGCCGCAGCCGCGTCAGCCTTCTTCTGTTTTTTCGACACGCCCGCCAGTATGCGCCGGCGTCACCGGAGTGTCCTGCGGAGTTCGTCCAGTCGGGACAGCCGCAGCGGCCGGTTCGGGCTTCGGCGGTTCCGGCGGTTTCGGACGCAGGTCCGTCCCGTTGAACTGCCCCTGCGCCTCCGCCAGTCCGGACACCGCCCAGACCTCGGCGGCAGTGGCACCCAGGCGCACGAGTTCCGCCAGGTCGGCCTTCTCCTCCTCACGCCAGCGGCTCAGGACCCAGTCCGGCACCGCCCAGCCCGGGGGCGGGCGCGAGATGCCGATCTTGACCCGCGCGAACGCCTCGTGGCCCAGCAGCCGGATGATGTCCCGTACGCCATTCTGCCCGCCGTGCCGCCCACCCATCCGCACGCGCAGCAGCCCGAACGGACTGTCCAGGTCGTCCTGAAGTACCAGCAGCGACTCGCCGCCCAGCTTGTAGAACGACACCAGGGGCGCCACGGCCTTCCCGGACGCGTTCATGAACGTCAGCGGGCGCACCAGCAGCACCTTCGCGCCCACGCCACGGCCCAGACGCACTTCGGCCACCTCGGCGTCCTTGCCTTCCTTCCGCCAGGACGCCCCGGCGCGGCGGGCCAGTTCGTCCAGCACCAGCCAGCCCACGTTGTGCCGCGTCTGCGCGTACTGCGCACCCGGATTGCCCAGGCCCACGATGATCTTCAGGCTCATAGCGCGGCTTACGCCTGGATGCCTCCCAGCAGTTCACGCCACGCCGCCTCGGTCTCACGCACGCGCGCGTCACCCTTGGCGCGGGTGTACCCGCCGCGGAATTCCGCAAAGCGCGTGTCGGTCTCCGCGAACAGCAGCCCCAGCGCCTGCTGCACGTCCGTCAGGTTGCGCTCGGTGAGGGTGGTGTCCTTGGCGTCCAGCACCTCGTCCAGCGTCGCCATCAGGCCCGACAGGGGCCGCAGCCACTGGAACTGCGGGTGGTTCATCACCAGCGAGTACAGCTCGAAGGGGCCCTTCACGGGGCCGTGCATGAACTCGTACTCGCTCTTGGCGACGTCCAGCAGCGCCGAGTGAAAATGCCGCAGGGCCGGAACGAGCGCCGAGAGTTTCGCGCGCACTTCCGCGTCAGGGGAACGGGCGTCAGTCATACCCGCCAGCGTAGCAAGTGCCCGCCCCGCCCCGCGCGTCCCCGTCCCTTCACGCACGCCCCCACCAAGCCCCCCCATCAGCAGCGGTCCTCTGCGCGTGCCTTGACCCCGCGCCCGTGACAAGCTGCAGGTCCCCACCTTCAGTTGCCTCCCGGGAGACCCATGACGGACGACCCGCCCCGTGACCCGCGCGCCCCCGCCACCCAGGCGGTCACCCCCACCCTGACGGTCGCGCTGCACCCGCCGCAGTACGCGCAGATTCTGACGCTGCCCGCCGCGGCCCGACTGGACGCGCGGCTGGCGCACCTGCACGCCCGCACGCCCGACGACGCGCTGCGCGCCACCCTGCGCGACGCTGCCCGCCTGCTGGGCGCGCACCTGACCTTCCGCACGCCGGGTTACCGCGCCGACGCGCACCCCTGGCAGGCCGACACGGCCCTGGTCGGCGTCAGCGTCCGCCGCGCCACGCACCTGCTGCACCTGCGCGCCGCGGCCCTCCACGCACCCGGCGCGGTCCTCAGTGCGGTGAGCTGCTGGCCGGGCGGCACGCTGCTGATCGCGCGGCGCGGCGTGATCCAGGCGCAGCTGAACCTGGCTTGCGACCTGGACCGCCTGCACCTGGATGACCTGAACCTGGACGACCTGAGCCGGCCCGGTCAGGGCGCGCCCATGGCCCTGCACGCCCACCGCCTGCGGCCCAGCGGGCAGCTGGAGCAGTGGCGCACCTCCGGCTGGCCCGACCCCTGACCCACACCAGCGGCGCGGGTTAGTGCAGCTGGGCGTCCCCGTCACGCGCCGCGCGGTCCACGGACGTCTGAAGGGGCAGCGGGCCGTTCAGGTGCGGCGTCCACATGCTGGCCGGCCCCGGACGGCCCGTCAGGTACCCCTGCACCACCCCGCAGCCCAGGTCCCGCAGCACCTGCAACTGCCCGGGCGTCTCCACGCCCTCGACCACCACCGACAGGTTCAGGCTGCGCCCCAGGCTGATCAGGGCACTCACGACGCGCTGCTCGATGGGCGACTCGGCCAGACCCGTAATGAGCGACCGGTCCAGCTTCAACTCGTTCAGCGGCAGCTGCAGCAGCGTACTCACCGAGGACTGCCCGGTCCCGAAATCATCCAGCGAGAGCTGCACGCCCAGAGCCTGCAGCTGCGCCAGTTGCCGCGCGGCGCGCTGCAGGTCCTGCACGGTCAGCCGCTCCGTGACCTCCAGCTTCAGCTGCCCGCCGTCCAGGCCGTGCCGGCGCAGCGTCGCGTGAACCTGCTGCGTGAAGTCCTCCTGCGCGACCTCCAGCGCCGAGACGTTCACCGCGATCGGTACGCGCAGGCCCCACGCGGCCGCCTGACGGCACGCCTCGTTCAGCACCCACGCGCCCAGCTCGCCGATCAGCCCGGCCTCCTCGGCCAGGGGAATGAACCGCGCCGGGGACACCAGCCCCAGCTGCGTGTCCGTCCAGCGGACCAGCGCCTCGAAGCCCAGTAGCTGCCCCGTCCGGACGTCCACCTGCGGCTGGTAGTGCAGGTGCAGCCCGCCCTGCTGCAAGGCCAGCCGCAGCCGGGTTTCCAGGTGCAGCTGACCGTGCACGGCCACGTCCAGGGAGGACCGGAACACCTGCACGCCGTTCTTCCCTTCCCGGCGCGCCTGCGTCATCGCCAGGTCCGCCTGCCGCAGCAGGTTCGCGGGCAGGCTGCTGTCCGGCGGGCTGACGGCCACGCCCACGCTGCACCGCACGTTCACCGGCTGGCCGTCCACGTGGACGGGGCGGGACAGCGTGGCCTGCAGGCGCCGCGCCACGCTCAGCGCCTCGGCCCGGCCGCCCACGTCGGGCAGCAGCACCAGGAACTCGTCGCCGCCCAGGCGCGCCACGGTGTCCGCGGGCCGCACGGCGTCCCGCAGGCGGCGCGCCACCTCGCGCAGCACCTCGTCGCCCACCGCGTGGCCCAGCGCGTCGTTCACACGCCGGAACCCGTCAAGGTTCAGGGCAATGACGGCCAGCGCCCGCTCGTCACGCTCCAGGCGCCGCAGTTCCACCTGCAGGCGGTCCAGGAGCAGCGCGCGGTTGGGCAGGCCGGTCAGCGCGTCGTGCTGCGACTCGTGGGCCAGCTGCGCGGCGAGCGTCCTCAGCTGCTCCTCGGTCCGCCTGCGCTCCCGGACGTCCCGGTCCTGCCCCAGGATCAGTTCGCGCCCGCCGACCGTCACGACGCTGCTGGCACTCTCGATCGGGAAGACGGTCCCGTCCCGGTGCAGGTGCGACCCCTCGCCGCGCACGTGCCGCTCCTCGCGCAGCCAGACCAGCAGGTCCGGGCCGTCCTCGGCCATCATGGGGTACGGGTGCAGCAGATCAATGGACTGCCCGATCAGTTCGCTCCGGGCGTAGCCGTTCATGCGGCCGAACGCGTCATTGCAGTCCACGATCCGCCACGGGACGTGCGGGTCGTTCGGGTCGATCAGGACCACGCCGTCCGCCAGCTGCTCGAACAGCGCCCGGAACCGCTCCTCGCTCTCCTGCCGGGCGCGGCGTTCGGCGCGCTCCGGCGTGACGTCCACGCCGGTCGCCACGACCAGCGCCACCCGGCCGCGCGCGTCCAGCAGCGCCGTGTTCGACCACAGGATGTACCGCAGTTCGCCGCTGCGGGTCCGCCAGTGGTTCTCATGCCGGTTCGGGTAGTCCCCGGCCGTCAGGGCCCCGAAGGCCTGCATGACGCCCTCCACCTCGGGCTCAGGCAACACGAAGGGCCACAGCACCTCGCCGCGCAGCTCCTCGAACCGGAAACCGGACAGCCGCTCGGCCGCCGGGTTGAACCGCACCACCCGCCCCTGCGGGTCCAGCACGACCACCAGCGTGTCCGTGATCTCCAGGACTGCCTCGGCCAGGCCCGCGCCGCCCGGCTGGGTGGCGGACGTGATCGCGGCGGTCAGGCGACTCAGCATGCCCGCAGGCTACGGACCCTCGCCTCACAGAAGCTTGACCTGCGCCTGCGTGAACGGGTCTTAATCCAGAGGGCGATCCCCGCGGCGCCGCGCCCCGGCTCTGCCCAGCGCGCCAGTGCTCCTCAGGGCGCCGGTGCTCCATAGCGCCCACGCCACCAGCAGCGGCTGGAAGAGCAGCCGGACCAGGCGCTTACGGTCCGTGTCCAGGCCGAAGGCACTCTGGCGCGACACGTACTGCGAGACGTTCCCCGGGAAGATCGCCACGAAGAAGGCTGCCAGCGCCAGCCCCACCTGCCTCCGCCGCGCGCCGGAGAGCATCGCCAGGCCGAAGGCGATCTCGGCGGCGCCGGAGGCCAGTACCACCGCGTCCTTGTTCACGGGCAACCAGGTCGGCACCTGCGCCTGAAATGCCTGCCGCTGGAAACTCAGGTGACCCACGCCCGCCAGAGTCATGAAGGCCCCCAGCAGCACGCGCGCCGCTGAACGGGAAGCGGAGGTGGAGGCACCGGCGGACGTCGTCATGCGCCCACGGTACGCAGCGCCAGAGGGCCGCGCGTGACAGCCGCCCACGGGAAGCCTTGACCAAAGTCATGGCCGCGCGGGGCGTGGCGCGTCAGCCTGCGGGCATGAGTTACGCGATCACTTCCCGCTGCGCGGGCGTCCGGGACGGCGCCTGCCTGGACGTCTGCCCCATCGCCTGCATTCACGACGCCGGGGATCAGTTCGTGATTCACCCGGACGAGTGCATTGACTGCGGCGCGTGCGCGACCGCCTGCCCCGTGCAGGCCATTGTGGAGGGCCACGAGGCGCCGGGCGCCCTGGCCTACGCGCGCGCCGCGCTGCACCTGACGCCCTGAGCGCCCCGCCCGGGCCGGCCTGTGCCAGCATCAGGGCCGTGACGACGCTGGACTCCCTGCGGAGCGCCCCGCTGCTGCGCTGCGCCGCGCCGGGCACCCTGGCGCAGCTGGCCGCTCAGGCCACGCCGTGGCCGCTGCCGCGCGGCGGCGCGTTGTGGCGCTGCGGGGCCCCGGTGAGCGCCGCGTTCCTGCTGCTGAGTGGCGAGGTGCGCCTGACCCGCCCCCAGCCGGGCGGGCGCAGCCTGAGCTGGCCGGTGCGCCGCGCGGGTGAGCTGCTGGGCCTGCGGGACGTGCTGGGCACCGCCGGGACCTTCGCCGAGGACGCCGTGGGCAGCGCGGACCACTGTGACCTGCTGACCCTACCCAGCCCACTGCTGCGGCAGCTGATCCTGCGCGACCCGGCCCTGACCGGCGCGGCCCTGACGCTGCTGGCCGACCAGACCCGCAGCGCCGAGGCCCGACTGGACCTGCTGAGCGCCCCGGTGCACGCGCGCCTGATCACGTACCTTCTGGAGCGCGGGCCGCATGTCCTGCCGACCAACTCGGCGCTGGCCGGGCAGCTGGGGACCGTGCCGGAACTGGTCAGCCGTCACCTGGGGGACCTGTACCGTCAGGGGCTGATCGGGCTGCGCCGCCGGGAGATCGTGACGCTCGATGAGGCCGGGCTGCGCCGCCGCCTGCCGGGCTGAGGGTGGCACGCGAACGCGGCCCCCACCGTCCGGCAGGGACCGCGCGGACCACGGTGACCTAGAGCGTGCCCTTGAGGGTCGTAGCGACCTTGAAGCGCACCTTCTTCCCGGCGGGAATGGTGATGCGTTCGCTGGTACCGGGGCGCACGCCGGTGCGGGCGGCGGTCTGCGTGACGCTCAGCGTGCCCAGGCCGGGCATGCCGACGCTGCTGCCGCTGCGCAGGGCGTCCACGATGCAGTCGATGACGGTGGCGACGGCGTCTCCGGCCTGCTTCTTGTTCAGGCTGGTCTTGTCCGCGACCATGTCGATGATCTGCGTCTTGGCGATCTTCCCGGCTTCGGCTTTCGGGGCGGGCTTGGCCGCGCCTTTCTTGGCGGGGGCGGGTTTCTTCGCGGCGGGTTTGGTGCTCTTGGCCATACGTGCAACCTCCGGGAGTGGACTGCGAGCGGCACAGGGCGTACGCAATTGAATTGTGGGCTCAGGCGCACAGTAACACAGCTGCGCCGGGCGTCAAGAGGGGCTGGAGGTGCGCCCAGCGGGGGTGCAGCCCCGGCTGGGTGGGACAGGGGCACGCGGCCCGGCTGCTCCGGACCGCGGGTCAGCGTGTGGTGGGGTGCGGGCGGGTCCTTACAGGGTGCCCTGGGGTGCACGCAGCGTCAGGGTCCGCGCCCGGGCGCTCAGGGCGTCGAAGGTCCACAGGCGCCCGCGCAGGGGCTCGCCCACGCCGCCCAGCACCTTCAGGGCCTCCAGGGCCATGAGCTGCCCGGTCAGGGCGGGCACCGGGCCCAGCACGCCGGCCTCGTCGCAGCTGAGGTCATCGCCGGGTTCGGGGAACACGTCGCGCAGGCCCGCGTGGGGGCCGAACACGCTGACCATGCCGGTCGTGCCGCTGGCCGCGCCCCAGATCCACTCGCGGCCCTGCGCGGCGCAGGTGTCGGCGATCAGGTAGCGGGTCTCGAAGTTGTCGGTGGCGTCCACCAGCAGCGTCACGCCCGCAAGGAGCTGCGGGAGGGTGGCGGCCGTGACGCGCGGCGCCACGCGCACCCGCACGAACGGGTTGATGTTCTGGGCGCGCGCGGCGGCCAGTTCGGCCTTGGGGCGGCCCACGTCGGGCGTGGCGTACAGCGTCTGGCGGTGCAGGTTGCTGAGGTCCACGCGGTCATCGTCCGCGACGGTCAGGGTGCCCACGCCCGCCCCGGCGAGGCTGGCGATCACGGGGCTGCCCAGCCCACCCGCGCCGACGACTAGCACGTGCGCGGCCCGCACGCGTTCCTGCGCGCCGGCGTCCAGCCACTCGGGGACCAGCAGCGCGCGCGAGTAGCGGCGCAGTTCCGGGCGGGTCAGGGGCCGGGCAGACATGCGGGCAGTGTAGCGGGCGCGGAGCGGCGCTCTAGAATGCCCGGCGTATGCCTGACCTGTCCGCGACGCTGCCGCCCGTGCCCACGCTGCTCGTGACGGCTGCGGCGTTCCTGCTGGGCTCGCTGGTGAGTGGCGTGCTGTACTCGCGCGCGCGCGGCGCGGACATCCGCGACCGGGACCTGCCGGGCGGGAGCGGCACGTGGCGGCAGTTCGGGCGGGGCGCGGCGGCGCTGGTGACCGCCGGCGACATCCTGAAGGGGGTGCTGGCGGCGCTGCTGGCGCGCGCGGTCGTCCCGCAGGGCGGCGAGGCGCTCGCGGCGCTGGTGACGGGCGCGGTCGTGGCCGGGCACTGCTACCCTGCGTTCTTCGGCTTCCGGGGCGGCGGGGGCATCGCGCCGCTGCTGGGCGCGCTGCTGGTGTTCGCGCCGGGCGTGCTGCTGGCCCTGCTGCTCACGGCCGCCGTGGTCATTCCCACGTACAAGGCGACCCTGCAAGCCCGGCTGAAACTGAATGCCGTGCCGTTCACGACGGCCGTGGCGGTCCCGGTGGGTCTGCTGGTGGGGGCGCTGACCGGGGGCTTCTGGCCGCTGCTGGCGGGCGGCGTGGTGATGGCCGTGCGGGCCGCGCACCTGCTGCGCCTGGAGCGCGCGTGAACCGCCGCGGCCGGGCGTGGCGGGCCGGGCTGGCCACGCTGACCCTGCTGGGCGCCGTGGCGGGCGCGACGACCACGCTGGAGGGCCGCACGCTGCGCCACGAGGGCAGCCGCGTGTGGCAGCGGACCCTGCCGGACGCGCTGGGCCCCCTGACCGGCCCGCTGGAGGTCGGCAACGTCGTGCTGGTGGGCGCGGGCCCTGCCGTGTACGCCCTGGGGGCGGGGGGCGTAATGACAGGCCGCGCGGACCTGCCGGGCGTCGTGAGCAGCCTGGACGCGGGCGGGGGCGTGGTGACGGTGTCCACCGCGCTGGGCGGCGTCACCGAGCGCTTCACACTGAATGTGCAGGGCGGCGCCCTGAGTGCCGAGGAGCGCGTGGTGCTGCCACCCGACCCGGTGGTGACCGGACACCTGGCCAGCGTGGCGGATCAGGTGCCCGCCGCGCAGCTGGGCGCCGCGGCCCGCCTGGACCCCCTCAACCCGTTCCTGGCGCTGCGGCTGGCGCGGGCGCAGCGCGACCCGTACGCGGCCCTGAGCCTGGTGCGCCGCAGCCTGAGCGGGCCGCTGCCGTTCCCGGCCTGGGTGCAGCTGGCGACCCGGCTGGACGCGGCGGGCTTCCCGGCCGCCGCGGACCTCGCGCTGGCACAGGCGCAGGAGGACGCCGCGGCCCGCGGAATTGACCCGGAGGTTCCGGTCAGCCGCGCGGCGCTGGGCGCGTACGGGAATCCCAGCGGGTACGTGGGCACGCTGCTCGCGCAGGGCCGCGTGGACCGCGCAGGCGTGTGGATGACGTACCTGCGGGACCTGCACCCCCGCTTCCAGGGAGGCGGGGCGCTGTACGAGCGGTACGCGCGGACACTGGACGCCCAGGGGCGCGAGGGGGAAGCGGCGGAGTGGCGGCAGTTTGCGCGTTCGCTGCGCAGCGGCACGCTGTACAACCTGGGCCTGGAGGGCCTGGGACCCGTGCGGGACGCGGCCAGGCTGGCCAGCCTGGCCCTGGGGCTGGCGCTGCTGGCGGCGCTGGTGACGCTGGCGCTGCGGGCGTTCCCGGCCCAGGCGGAGGACACCCGCGCCCTGGGGGGCCGGTACCGGTCGTGGCTGCGGCGGCCGCTGGCGCGGGCGCGGCGGGTGTTCGTGGCGTACGCGTCCCCCAGTGAGCGCCTGACCGTGACGCTGCTGGCCCTGGCGCTGCTGGGCACGCTGGGCGGCGTGCAGTGGGCGAACCTGGCGGGCGCGGCGCTGCGCTCGCCGGTGCTGTCCAGTGGCACGTACGGGGGCGGGTGGTGGAACGCGCAGCTGGACAGCGTCAGCCTGCGTCCCGGGCCGGACGCGGCGCTGCTGACGGCGCTGGGCGCGCAGCTGGACGGCGAGGACACCCGCGCCCGCGAGCTGTACACCTCGGCGTTGCCGGAGGCGTGCGCGCGCAACAACCTGGGCGTGATCGCGCAGGTGCGCGGGGACGCCCCACAGGCCCGGGACCTGTTCCGTACGGCGCTGGCGGCGCAGCCGGACCTGATGGCTGCGGCGTTCAACCTGGGCCTGAAGCCCTCGTCGCCGGAGGCGAACTTCCAGCAGACGCTGCGGCCCGAGCAGCCCCGGCTGTGCTACCCGGATCAGCGCAGCCTGACGCGCGCGGTGACGGGCGACCTGAGCGTGACGCTGCGGGCCTCACTGCGCGCCCCGCTGGCCCTGCTGGACCCCTCGGCGGGCGGCTCGGCGCGGCTGGGGCTGGCCCTGCTGGGCGTGGGGGGCCTCGCGGCGCTGCTGGTGCTGTCGCTGCTGCTGCCGCGCACGCCGCTGCCCCTGGCGCGGTCGCGTCCGGCAGGTTTCCGGCTGCTGGGGCTGCTGCTGCCGGGCGCGTCCCTGCTGGACTCCCCGTGGGGTGGGGTGCTGCTGGGCGCATGGGGTCTGGTGCTGGCGGCCCTGTCGCCCTTGTCCGGCCTGGTGACCTTCGCGGGCCTGCCGCCGCTGGCAGAGGTGCGGACGCCGCTGCTGGTGGCGCTGGCCGTCACGTACGGGCTGAACACGCTGGCGTTCGTGCTGGCAGAGGTCCGGCAGGCGCGGCAGCTGAGCCGTGAGGGGCTGGCGGGGGGCAGCTGAGCAGCGGGCCGTACCGTCTGCGTGGCGCGGGCCTGTTAGCCTGCCGGGCATGAGGCTGGTGGTGGGGGTGTCGGGCGGCAGCGGCATGCCGTACGCGCAGGCGATCCTGCGGGCGCTGCGCGAACTGGACGTAGAGTCGCATCTGGTGGTCAGCAGCGGCGCCAAGCGGGTCATGACGGCCGAGTGCTCGGGGCCGCAGCTCTCGGACCTGACGGCGCTGGCGTCTTTCGTGCATGACGACCGGGATCTGGCGGCGGGCGTGGCGAGTGGCTCGTTCCGCACGGACGGGATGCTGGTGGTGCCGTGCAGCGCGGGGACGCTGGCGAAGATCGCGCAGGGCTTCGCGGATAACCTGGTGGCGCGCGCGGCGCACGTGACCCTCAAGGAGCGGCGGCGGCTGGTGCTGGTGCTGCGTGAGGATCCGCTGCCGCGCCCGATGCTGCTGAACATGCTCGCCGCGCATGACGCGGGCGCCACCGTGATGACGGCCAGCGCGGGCTTCTATCACGCGCCGGGCAGCGTGGACGAACTGCTGCATTTCGTGACGGCGCGGGTGCTGGATCAGTTCGGGCTGGACGTGCCGGGCTTCCGCCGCTGGCGTGAGGATGGCGCATGAGGGGCCGGGCGTGAGGGTCGCGGCGCTGATCCCGGCGGCGGGCTCCGGGACGCGGCTGGGCCTGGGCCCGAAGGCGTTCGTGGAGGTCGCGGGCCGCAGCCTGCTGGGCCGCAGCGCCGCCGCGCTGGCCCCGCACGTGGATGAGGTGCTGGTGGCCCTCCCGGCCGGGCTGGAACTGCCCGCTGACGTAACCGCGCGTACGGTCACGGGCGGCGACACCCGGCAGACAAGCGTGCTGGCCCTGCTGCGCGCCACGGACGCCGAGGTGGTCCTCGTGCATGACGCGGCGCGGCCCTTCCTGCCGGGCGCGGTGGTGCGGGCGGTGATCGCCGCGGCACGTGAGATTGGCGCGGCGACGGCGGCACTCCCGGTGGCGGACACGCTGGTGCGGGCCGGTCCGGGCGGCGACTGGGGCACCCTCACCCCACGTGAGAGGCTGTGGGCGGTGCAGACCCCGCAGGGCTTCCGGCGCGACGTGCTGCTCGCGGCGCACGAGGCGGCGCTGACCGACGGGTTTGCCGCCACGGACGACGCGGGCCTGATCGCCCGCACGGGGGGCGCGGTGCGGCTGGTGCCGGGGGACGCGCGGCTGTTCAAGGTGACCACGCCGGGCGACCTGGCCCTGGCACAGGCGCTGGCCCCGGTATGGGATGCTGGGGGGGCATGAGCGACCCTGCTGCCGTCACGTACTTCGCGCCCGCCAAGGTGAACCTGGGCCTGAGCGTCCGGGACCTGCGTTCGGACGGGTACCACGAACTGCACTCGCTGATGGTCCCCCTGAGCGTCGGGGACGACCTGGAGATCGCCCCGGCGGACACCCTGACCCTACGTGTCGAGGGCGCTGACCTGCCCGAGGACGACGGAAATCTGGTGTTCCGCGCGGCGCGCGCGTACCTGGACGCGGCGGGCGCACCGGGCGGCGCGGCGATCACGCTGCACAAGCGCCTGCCGCTCGCGTCGGGCCTGGGGGGCGGCAGCAGCGACGCGGCCACCACGCTGATGGCGCTGGCGCGGCTGTACCCGGCGGGCGTGAACCTGCCCGCGCTGGCGCTGAACCTCGGTGCGGACGTCCCGTTCTTTCTGCTGGGCCGCGCGGCGGTCGCGTCAGGCGTGGGCGAGGTGCTCTCCCCCACCCCGGTGCCGCGCGTGGCGCTGGTCCTCCTGAACCCGGGCGTGGAGGTCAGTGCCCGTGACGCGTACCGGTGGCTGGACGCCGAGGAGGCCTTCACGCCCGCCCTGGACGTGGAGGGCATCCTGGCGGCCCTGTCGAATGGCCGGCCCGTTCCGTACCTGAATGCGCTTCAAGATCCGGTCGCGGCGCGGCACGCAGGCATCCGCGGGGCGCTCTCGGCCCTGACGGACGCCGGGCTGCACTCGCCACTGATGAGCGGGTCGGGCAGCACCTGCTTCGCACTGGCGCGCGACGACGCGCACGCGCACGACGCGGCGCACGCCCTGACCGCGCGTCACCCGGGCTGGTGGGTGCAGTCCGCGCACGTGCTGGGCGGCTGAACCCGCCCTGCCGGACCGCGGCACCGGCTCCGGCGCGTGGCCGCCACCGGGACGCCCGCCATGACCTTCAGGCTGGGTCAGGTAAGGGGGTCGTAAGGGACGCGGCCGTATGCTGCTGGTATCCCGCGCGTGTCCGTGATGACCTCGCCTGACACTCCTGCCTGACGGCCGCGTGGATCACGGAGTTCCTGCGTGTCCCACACCCCCACCCTGATCACGAATCCTGCCCTGTTCGTTCCGACCGCCGCCTTCGAGCGGATCAGCACGCTGCCGCAGCGGCACACGCTGCCGGGCGCGGAACTGATGGTCTTTCAGTTCTCCAACGGGTACGGCGCGGCCGTGACCCGCCAGCTCTCGCGGCCCGAGGACAGCGCCTTCGAGTTCTGCGTGCTGGACTGCATGCAGCCCACGCCGCAGCCGTGTTTTTCCACGACGGTGGCGGCGTCATTCCTGTCGGGCCTGTCCCGTGAAGGCACCGAGGGCCTGCTGATGCTCACCGAGCGGCTGGGGCTGCACCCGCGGCGCGTGCAGGCGAACACCAGCCTGCTGGACGAGGAATTCTGACCGCCTACGCCTGAGGGAATTGAACTGACCGCGCGGCGGGGGCATACCTACCCCCGCCGCGCGCCTGGTGTGCCTGGGGCGGCGCGGGGCTATGCTGCGCGGGTCACATGAACACGCAAACGGTAGGGCCGCTGCGGCGGCGGGGGTCGTGGGGTCGCCGCGTGGCGACCGGAGTGCTGGGTACGCTGCTGCTGCTGGGCGCAGCGGGCGGCGGGGCGTACGCGTGGCTGCGCGTGACCAGCGAACCGCAGCGTTCAGGGAACGTGAACCTGGCGGGGCTGGGCGGGAACGTGCAGGTCACGCGGGACGCGTGGGGCGTGCCGCACATCCGCGCGCAGATCGATGAGGACGCCGTGTTCGCGCTGGGGTTCGTGCACTGGCAGGACCGCGCGTGGCAGATGGACTTCCAGCGGCGCGTGGCGCAGGGCCGCCTGGCGGAGGTGCTGGGCGAGGCGGCTCTGCCGCAGGACAAGTTCCTGCGCACCTGGGGGTTCCAGCGGGCCGCGCAGAGCGCCCTGCCCGCCCTGGATGACCGCTCGCGCCGCCTGATCCGGGCGTACACGGCGGGCGTGAACGCCGCGCAGGCACGCGGGAAACGCGCCCCGGAGTTCCGCATCCTGGGATACACCCCGGAAGCCTGGCAGGACGTGGACACCGTCTCGTGGAGCAAGCTGATGGCCTTCGACCTGGGCGGTAACTACGACGAGGAGGTCCTGAACGCCCACGTGACGCGCCGCCTGGGCGCGGACGGGCTGGATCAGGTGACCGCGCCGTACCCGGCGGATGGACCCACGATCCTCAGCGCGGACGAGGTGGGCACCGAGAAGAGCGCGCCCCTGAGCGGCGCGACCTCGGTCACCCCCAGCTTGCCGGAGGCGACGGTCGCGGCGCTGCGCGCGCACCTGCGGGCCGCCGAGGCGCTGGGCCTGCAGCACCTTCCCGGCAAGGGCAGCAACGACTGGGTGATCGGCGGCTCGCGCACCGTGAGCGGCAAACCCATCCTGGCGGACGACCCGCACCTGGCGCTGACAGCGCCGATGCTGTGGTACCTCGCGGACGTGCAGGGCCGTGACTTGAAGGCGATCGGGGCGAGCATCCCGGGCCTGCCGGCCATCGTGATCGGCCGCAACGAGCGCGTGGCGTGGGGCGTGACGAACGTGAACCCGGACGTGCAGGACCTGTACGTGGAGCCCGAGGGCGCCGCCCTCACCAGCCGCCAGGAGGTCATTAAGGTCAAGGGGCAGCCCGACGTGACGATCACCGTCCGCGAGAGCGCGCACGGCCCGGTCATCAGTGACAACGGGGGCGGCGGCCTGAACTTCACGGACGCCGGGCCGCGCGTGGCCCTGAAGTGGACGGCGCTGCAACCCGGCGACACCACCATGGACGCCTTCCTGGGCCTGAACTACGCGCAGAACTGGACGCAGTTCACGCAGGCGCTGTCCCGCTACGTGGCGCCCAGCCAGAACTTCGTGTACGCCGACGTGGACGGCAACACCGGGTACTACGCGCCGGGCCGCGTGCCCATCCGAGAGGGCTGGGACGGCAGCGTCCCCGTGCCGGGCGACGGCAGCCGCGAGTGGAACGGCTTCGTTCCCTTCGCGCAGCTGCCCCACACCCTGAATCCCGCCGACGGGCTGGTCGTCACCGCGAACAACAAGGTCGTCCCCGACAGCTACCCCTACCTGCTGGGCAACACGCGCAACTGGGCCGAACCGTACCGCGCGCGGCGCATCACGCAGCTGCTGACCGCCACCCCCAAACTGAGCGTGGCGGACGTGCAGCGCACCCAACTGGACACGCACAGCCTCGTGTGGGACGACTTCCGTCCCCTGCTGCTCGCCACGCGCCCCGGCAGTGACCGCGCCCGGCAGGCCCTGAGTACCCTGCAAGGCTGGGACGGCAACATGACCACCAGCAGCCAGGGCGCCCTGCTGTTCGAGGCGTGGCTGATGAAACTGCAGGAGATGGCCCGCGACGAACTGAACGACACGACCGTCATGAACAGCCTGTCCGTGCTGAACCAGCTGCGCGCCGGCGGCGAGCTGTGCGCGCAGGGCGGCCAGGGCGACTGCGCGGCCCTGCTGACCCGCACCCTGGACGCCACCCTGACTGATCTTCAGGGCCGCCTGGGGGACAACATGCAGGCCTGGACGTACGGCAAGCTGCACCAGGTGGCCAGCAACCACCGCGCGTTCGGGAAGGTCAGCGCCCTGGCGTGGCTGTTCAACCACCACGCCCCCACGCCCGGCGGCACAAACACCGTGAACGTCGCCCGGCCCGAGCACGACACCTTCGCGCAGACGCACGGTCCCAGCTACCGCCAGATCGTCGACCTGAGCGCCCCCGACCGCAGCCTGTACATCGGCAGCCTGGGGCAAGCGGGCAGCCCGCTGGCACCACACGCCACCGACCAGATGAACCGCTGGATTGACGGGCAGTACCTGCCCATGAGTACCCAGGCCGCCGACTGGGGAAACACGCAGACCCTTACCCTTCACCCGGCCGGACAGTAGGTAGACTGCCGTATGGCCGAACCTCACCGCGTGCGCGACGCCCTGCGTGCCAGCATGACCGCCTGGGCCACCCTGACCGTCCGGGACGACCAGGCCCGCGTGACCCTCGCCCCCGACCTCGACGTGCTCGCCCCGCAGCTCGACGCGATCGACCCCGGCTGGAGCCTCACCTGGGCGTGCGACCACCCCAGCCCCCCCATCGTGCGCGCCCGCCTGAACGTCCTAGGTGCAACGCGCGAGGGTCTCGCCAGCGCGCACACCCTCCAGGACGCCAAACTGGCCGCCCTGGCGGACCTGGCCCGCTCGTACGGCGTGACGCCCACCAGCGACCCCATCTGGGTCGAGTACGACCCGGAGGACGGCGCGAACACCAGCGAACTGGAAACCGACACGCCCGCCCCCCGCCCCGCCGCCGAGCGCCCCCTGCCCCCCCAGCCGCCCCGCGACCCGCAGATGGAAAAAGCCCGCCGGCACATCGAGGACCTCCTCGAGCAGCTGAAAGTGGCCGGGCGCGGCGGGGACGCCGCGCGCATTCTCATGCGTGGCTACGGCGAGACGCTGGAAGAAAGCCGCGCCATCTACAAGGAACTCCACGCCCTCCTGAAAGGCTGACCCATGCGTAAATTCCTCGCCTTCGGTGACGTGCACGCCGACTTCGACCTCCTCTGGGCCGCCCTGCGCGCCGCCAGCTGCGCCGACGGCGCGGGCCTGCCCACCCCGCCCGTCCAGGCCGGGCTGTTCCAGGTCATCCTGATCGGCGACCTCGTGCACCCCAAGAACGAACGTGACTACGCGCAGCTGACCGGCCTGCCCCGCTTCGATCACAGGAACCCGGACCACCTGTTCCTCGCCGCCCGCGAACAGATCCGGCACCTGGAAAAACTCAAGGCGTACCAGGAGGCCGCGCCGCACGCCGTGCACATCATCCTGGGCAACCACGACGACGCCGTCCTGAACACCAGCTACGTGCTGGGCACCAGCGGCGGCATGGTGCACGTGGAATTCGACCCGGACCACGGCGGCCTGATCCTGCCCGAACATCTCGCCGCGTGGCTGCGCAGCTTCCCGCGCGAACTGCGCGTCGGGACCGTGCAGTTCGCGCACGTCTCACCCCTGCCCGCGCACGCCTACTACGACGACCTGTTCTACGCCGACCATAGCCCCAAACGCTGGTTCCGCGAATCCCCCGAGTACGTCCGCATGGCCGGACTCGACTACGGCGTGTACGGCCACACCCAGATCGACGGCGGCATTCACCTCGACGAGGATCACAACCTCGCCATGATCGACGCCCTGCACGCCCGCGAGTACCTTGAACTCCTGCTCGACCCCGGTCAGGACGAACCTGTGAAGAACGTCCGCGCCGTTCCCTTCTGAAGTGCCCCCGTGGGTCGGCACACGCGACTTGGGCCCGCTGACCCCGCCGGCACGGCCCCCTGTGGCGGCCTCGCATTGACAACCGTGAAGTGCGCCGCTATCCTTAACCCCGCTGCTTTTGCAGCCCCCTTCAAGGCACGGTCCGGTAGTGTAGCGGTTAGCATATCTGCCTGTCACGCAGAAGGTCGCGGGTTCAAATCCCGTCCGGACCGCCAAGGAAGGCTAGGTAGCTCAGCTGGTAGAGCAAACGACTGAAAATCGTTGGGTCGCCGGTTCAAGTCCGGCCCTGGCCACCACCAAGAATCGCCCCCACCCCAGCGGTGGGGGTTTTTCGTGGCCTCACGCCCATGTCCGCCTGCGTTCATGTGCCGGTGCCATGCTGGGCCGCATGGTTCCTCAGTTCACCCCGGACGCGCTGCGTGCCGTCGCCGCGTTCCTGCCGGTCATGACCGACCCGGCGTTCCGCTTCACGGACGGTCAGCCGCCCGCCGTGGTCCTGACGGACGGCGGCATCCAGATGCGCGGGTATGCATACGATCCGCAGGTGGCGCGGCTGCTGGAGACCCTGAACGCGTTCGGGTGGGTCTACCAGGACGAGCGGTTTCAGTGGCCTCAGTGGGCGCAGTCGCCTGAGGCGCGCGCCCTGCGGGATGACCCGGCGGTGCTGGCGCGGGCCACGCCGGTGCAGCTGGCGCGGCTGCTGACGATCTTCGCGCGGCAGGAGCGGTTCAATGACGGCGCGCGCCTGGGCTTCTGGGAGTCCGGGCTGCTGCTGGGCATCCTGCACCGCGCGGCGGCACTGGCGGATGCGACGGGCTGAGCCCTCTCCCCTGCCGGGTGCCTGCACGCCTTTGTTCCCCGGCCCCTGGCAGGGATGCATGGACTTGTGGATAATGCGCGGTTGAGGTCGCGCCTGCGGGTGCGGACTCCCACAACCGGGTGACCTGTGCTGTCACCCCAGGCCCGCGCCGTTCAGGGCGCGGCCCTGCCGGGAGGAAAGACATATGACGAACGTGACTGCCGGGGCCGACTGCGGACCCCAGAACCCTGGTTTTGACCGCCGCTACGACGTGCAGGGACTCGACGCGATTGACGTGGCCGTGCTGGGCACGTTCCCGCACGTGCGCGAGGACGACCCGGTCCGCTACCCGGGCGAGCCGATGCAGATCGAGATCGTGACCGACGAGTTCAGCCCGGTCTGCCCCTGGAGTGGCCTGCCGGACTTCGGCCGCCTGGAGATCCGGTACCTGCCGCGCGAGGCGTGCGTGGAACTGAAGAGCCTGAAGTACTACCTGACCAGCTACCGCTTCGTGGGTATCTACCACGAGCACGCGACGCGGCGGGTCCTGGCGGATCTGGTAAACCTTCTGAATCCCCTGAGCATGGAGATCCGCTGCGATTACGGCATGCGCGGCGGGCTGAACACGATCTGCACCGTGAACTACGTCGCGCCCGACCATCAGGGGGCGTAGGCGGATGCCCTGGAAGCTGAGTTCGGAGTTCACGTTCGATTCGGCGCACGTGATCACCGGCTACGACGGGCCGTGCGGGAGATTGCACGGGCACACGTACCGCGTCCGGATGGAACTCACCAGTGACCGCCTGCGCCCCAGCGCACACGTGAAGCGGGCCATCATGGTCGCGGACTTCAAGACCCTCAAATGGGCCAAGAAGGACGTGGATGCGGGCGGTCTGGACCACGCGTACCTGAATGACCTCCCCGACTTGGGCGACGACACGACCGCCGAGGTCATCGCCGCGTACATCCACCGCAAGACGATGGACCGCGTGCGCGCCGACCTGCCCGAGGGGGACGACGGCGCGGACCTGCGCCTGCACGTGACGCTTTGGGAAACCCCGGACAGCAGCTGCGAGTACTGGGAATGAGCGCATGAAATACCCGGTGTACGAGCGGTTCTACACCTGGCAGGGCGAGGGGGTGCACCTGGGCCGCGCGGCGTACTTCATCCGCCTGTACGGCTGCCCCCAGGCCTGCCCCTGGTGCGACAGCGCCGGGACGTGGCACCGCGACTACCGCCCCGACGGCGTGACCCTGATGGATGCCAATGAGTTGGCCGAAGTGGTGCGCGCCGAGAGCCCAGACGGCGCAGTGGTAGTCGTGACGGGGGGTGAGCCGATCCTGTTCGACCTCGCGCCCCTGACGGACGTCCTGCACGCCCTGGGCCGCCGCGTCCACATCGAAACGAGCGGCATCGCGCCCCTGCGCGGCGCGCTGGACTGGGTGACGCTGTCCCCGAAACCCTTCGGTCAGCCCCCACGGCCCGAAGTCGTGGCAGTCGCGGATGAGGTGAAGATCATTGTCCACGAACCCGGTGATCTTCAGGCTGGGCTGGACGCCCTGACCGGCCTGCCGGAGGACGCAGTGATCTGGCTGCACCCCGAGTGGAGCCGGGCCCGTGAACGGGACCTGACCGTCCTGAACGCAATCACGCAGGCAGTGAAGGAGAACCCGCGTCTGCGGGCCGGGTACCAGATGCACAAGCTGTACCGCGCCGACGACCTCGACGCGCACAGCGACAAACGCCTCATCCCCCTGGGCGGCAACGCGGAGCTCGGGTACTGAGCAGCGTAGTGGGGTGTGGGCGGTAGAAACGGCACCCCATACCCGGCAACGAGGGTCTGAAGCCCGCTCCCGTGGGGAGAAGGTGGAGTGAGGGGTTCTTTTCGGAGGCTAAGTATGAGTGATAGTCAGAAGCGGGCGGTGGTGCTGCTGTCGGGCGGGCTGGATTCGAGCACGGTGCTGGGTATGGCGACCCGTGACGGGTACGCGTGTACCGCGTTGTCGTTCCGCTACGGGCAGCGGCACACGGTGGAACTGGAACGCGCGGCGAAAGTGGCAGCGCACTTCGGGGCCGCGCACCGGGTGATCGACATCAATATCGGGTCGTTTGGGGGAAGTGCCCTGACGGACGAGTCGATGGTGGTGCCGACGGACGGCACGGAAGATGGCGTGATCCCGCCGACGTACGTGCCGGGGCGGAACACGGTCTTTATTGCCGTGGGCCTCAGTCTGGCCGAGGCGATCGACGCCGAGCGGGTGTTCCTGGGGATCAACGCGGTGGATTACAGCGGGTACCCGGACTGCCGCCCGGAGTACCTCGCGGCGTATCAGACGCTGGCGGACCTGGCGACGAAGGCGGGCCTGGAGGGACGCGGCGCGGTGCTGACGGCGCCCCTGGCGGAAATGACGAAGGCGGACATCGTGCGCGAGGCGCTGGCGGTGGGCGTGCCAATCGACGTGACGTGGAGCTGCTACCAGGGAGGCAAGGAGCCGTGCGGGGTGTGCGACTCGTGCCGCATCCGGGATAAGGCGCTGATCGAGGCGGGCCGACCCGACCTCGCCACCACCTACGCCCAGGCCCAGCTGTAATCCCAGCAGGAGAGGCGGGACGCGCCGGGGTCTCCCCCACGCGTCCCGCCTCCTGTTGAAGGCGTTCCTTACAGGACGCTCTTGACGACCTTGCTGACGTTCTGGACGCTGAAGCCGAACTTCTCGAACAGGACGCTGGCGGGGGCGCTGGCGCCGAAGGTGTCCATGCCGATGACGGCGCCGTCCGTGCCGACCCACTCGTACCAGGGGCCCTTGGCGGCGGCCTCAATGGCGACGCGCTTGACGCCGGGGGTGAGGACGCTGTCGCGGTAGCTGCGGTCCTGGGTGCGGAAGACTTCCATGCAGGGCATGCTGACCACGCGCGCCTGGATGCCCTCGGCGGCCAGGGCCTCGGCGGAGTCCAGGGCGAGGCTGACCTCGCTGCCGGAGGCGATCAGGATGACCTGCGCGCCCTCGGCGTCACGGACGACGTACGCGCCCTTCTTCACGCCCGCGTGGTTGCGGGGCAGGATGGGCAGGTCCTGGCGGGTGAGGGCCAGGGCGGTGGGACCCTTGTCGTACTCGAGGGCCATCTGCCACGCGGCGGCCGTCTCGTTGGCGTCGGCGGGGCGGATGACGTGGGCGCCGGGGACGGCGCGGAGCATGGCGATCTGCTCGATGGGCTGGTGGGTGGGGCCGTCCTCGCCCAGGCCAATGCTGTCGTGCGTGAGGACGTACGTGACGGGCTGCATCTGGATGGCGCTGAGGCGGAAGGCGGGCTTGAGGTAATCGGCGAACACCAGGAACGTGCCGACCATGGGGTGCAGGCCGCCGTACAGGCTCAGGCCGTTCGCGGCAGCCGCCATGCCGAATTCACGCACGCCGAACAGCACGTTACGGCCGGCCATGCTGCCGCTCTGCATCTCGCCGCCGTCCTTGATCGTGGTCTTCGTGCTGCCCGAGAGGTCCGCGCTGCCGCCCATCAGGCCGGGGATGACCTTGGCCAGGGCGTTGATGACTTCACCGCTGGCGTTGCGGGTGGCGACGCCCTTGCCGCCCACCTCGTAGCTGGGGAGCGCGTCGGCGAGGTTGGCGGGCAGTTCGCGCTTGAGCATCGCGTCGACTTCGGCGGCCAGTTCGGGGTGAGCGGCGCGGTAGCCGTCCATCAGGGCGTTCCAGTCGGCCTCGAATTTCGCGCCGCGTTCACGGGCGTCCATGTGCGCCTTGACTTCCTCGGGCACGGTGAAGGGCGGGTAGTCCCAGCCGAGCGCGGCCTTGGTTTCCGCGACGCCCTCGGCACCCAGGGGTTCGCCGTGGGCCTTGCTGGTGCCCGCGCGGGGGCTGGCGAAGCCGATCACGGTGCGGACCTGGATCAGGGTGGGGCGGTCGCTGGTCTGCGCGGCCTCCACGGCGGCGCGGATGGCGTCCAGGTCGTTGCCGTCGGCAACCTTCTGGACGTTCCAGCCGTACGCGACGTAGCGGGCGGCGATGTCGTCGCTCTCGGCCTTGCTGGTGGGCGTGTCGAGCTGCACCTGGTTGTCGTCGTGCAGCCAGATGAGCTTGTTCAGGCGCAGGTGCCCGGCCAGGGCGGCGGCCTCGTGGTTCACGCCTTCCTGCAGGTCACCGTCACCCAGGATGGCGTAGGTGTGGTTGTCGAAGATGGGGAAGTCGGGGCGGTTGTAGCGCGCGGCGAGGTGCGCCTCGGCCATGGCCATGCCGACGGTCATCGCGGCGCCCTGGCCGAGGGGGCCGGTGGTGGCGTCGAGGCCGGGGGTGTGGAAGAACTCGGGGTGGCCAGGGGTCTTGCTGCCCCACTGGCGGAAGTTCTTCAGTTCGTCCAGCGAGAGGTCGTAGCCGGTGAGGTGCAGCAGGCTGTAGATCAGCATGCTGGCGTGCCCGGCGGACAGCACGAAGCGGTCGCGGCCGGGCCATTCGGGGTGAACGGGGTTGAAGCGCAGGTAATCCTGCCAGACGACGTACGCCATGGGCGCGGCGCCCAGGGGCGCGCCGGGGTGGCCGCTGTTGGCGGCCTGCACGCCGTCGATGCTCAGGGTGCGGATGGTGTTGACGCTCAGCTGTGGGATGTCGCTGGACATGCCGCTCATCCTACCCCGAGAAGAGTATGTGTACCCTGTACACTTTGTGGCGCTTTCTAGACGCTCGGGTGAAGCGCTCCCACGACTGGCGCGCGGAGCCACACCAAAAGAAGCGCTCCCGACGACGCGGGAGCGGGGATCATGCTGATTCTGGACCATCCGTCCTGGGGAGCAGGCGCACCATCGGCACCTCCATTCCGGTACAGACAGAATACGCTACAGGCAGAATATTTACAAGTCCTTCCGTGAATATCCACTGAGTCAACATGCAACAGGCCTTGAGTTGACCTTCATCCCAGGTAAGCCAGATGGCGTACCCACCCGATTCGCGCCTCGCCCACACGCCAGCGCACAGTGGACGCATGACCCACGCGCCCCACCCGACCGCTCACCAGCCCCTCCTCCGTCCATTCCGCGCCGCCGATGCCTCAGCCGTCGCCCGCCTCGTGACCGAGGGGGTCCGCAGCCACTGGACCTACGCGCCAGAACACTTCCGGGAGGCACAGCCCGGCACCCACCCCACGCGCCTCGTCGCCGAGCAGGAGGGCGTGGTGATCGCCACCGCACGCCTCGCACCGTTCGGGGAAGGCGTGCCGGACGCGCTGCGGCTGGACGTCGCCGGAGACGGGGGGTCGTTCACACCGCTGCTGCTGGCGCAACTGGCCGAGATGCCCAGCGGTTTCCGGCGCGTGCTGGGCGTCACGCGCGAGGACTTCACCGAGCAGATGACCTTCTTCCACGCTGCCGGCTTCCGGAACGCGTGGCAGTCCTGGGGCGCGCACCTCGACCTCACTACCTTCGACCCCGCCCCCTTCGAGCCCTTGCAGGAGCGGCTGTTCCTGGCCGGATACGAACCCGAACGCCTCAGCCCGGATGCGCCGGACGCCGACTGGGACACCCTCTACACCCTACACCAGACCGGGATGCGCGACCGGCCACGCAACCCCACGACCACCCCCGACCCCCTCACGCGAGGCGGGCTGCGGGACGTCATCCGGCGGGAGGAGGCCGCATTCGTTACGCGCTGGCGTGGGGAGATCGTCGCCCTGACCCGGCTCACCCCACGCGGGCCCGAGGTGGACAGCGAGGACAGCGTCACGCACCCGGACCACCGCCGCCGGGGCGTCATGACCGCCCTGAAAGCCCACGCACTCAGCTGGGCGAAAGACGCAGGGCACACGCACGCCGGGACGGGCGGCACCGTCCTGAACCTCCCCATGCTGCGCGTGAACACCCGCCTGGGCTACCGCGTGGAACGCATGTGGATCACCTGGGAGAAGGAACTGTGAGTCGGGAGGCGTGCCCGTTCACCACACAGATCGGCACCTGGAGCAGGAACGGGTCGAGCATAGTGCCCGAATGAAACATGCCCTGCCCCTGATCGCCCTCGCCATGCTCACGGCCTGCCACAGATTCGCTCCGGCTCCCTTCGGCGGTCTGGGCACGTTCACAACCGTCACGCAGGAGGCACTGGATCAGTGCCGCACGTTGTCCTGGACGATGCGAATCCTGGATGCCACAACGAAGGAAGACGTTAGCGCCAGCCTGCGCTACCGCCTGATCCAGGGTGATGTCATCCGGGAGGACAACCGGGCGTTCGGGCCGGTCATCATCTCCACGGCGTCTCCACTGTTTCAACTCGTGATCTCGCAACTGCCACCCAATGACGGGATTATCGTCAACGCCTTCACCTGCGAAAGAACGGGAGAACGCGTCGAGACGCCTGCTCAGCCCCGGCAACTTGGAGGCAACAGAGCCACCGTCACGTACACATCGACCGGCGGGTTGCAGGTTCGCTGACCACACTGAGGCACTGCAAGCTGCAGTTCACGGATTTTTCTCCGATCCTCTCCCCTGCACCCACGCGAACGCCGCGCCCAGCAGCAGCACGGCCGCGCTGACGCCCAGGCCCAGGCGCAGGCCGCCCGCGCGGTCGGCGAGCAGGCCGGTCAGGAGTGGCCCGGCGACCTGCCCGGCAGCGAACAGCACCGTGAACGCCGCGATGCCGCGCGCCCAGGCGTGCTCGGGCAGGGTGCGGCGGGTGATCAGGGTGGTGAACGCAACGACCGCCAGGAAACTCCCGCCGAACAGCGCCCCGGACAGCAGCAGCACGGGGGGACTGGTGCCCAGCAGGGGAAGGGCGGCCCCGGCGGCCAGGGTGAGCATCTGCGCGGTCATGGCGCGCGCGCCGCGCAGGCGGGCGGTGACGGGCGCCCACACGAACGGGTGCAGGACGACGCTGAGGCCCAGCAGCGCCCAGAACGGCGTGATCCACGCCTGCGCGCCCGCCTCCCGCAGGAAGGCCACGATGAACGTCATGTACGCGATGTACCCGATGCCGAAGCAGGTGTACGCGGCGAGCGTCCAGGCCAGCGGCCGCAGCGACACGGCAGGGGTGCGGGTGGAGGCACTGGCGGCGTGGGTGGGCAGGCGGCGCAGCGCAGGAGCGCTCAGCGGGATGCAGGCCAGCGCGGCGAGGCCCAGCGCCAGCCACGCGCCGCGCCACCCGTGCGCCAGCAGCGGCGGCAGCAGCGCGGCGGAGAGCAACATACCGATCCCGGCCCCGCCGTAGAACACGCCCAGCAGCAGCGGGCTGCGCTCTGGGTGAGCGCGCGTGGCGAGCGCGGCCAGCCCACCGCCACTGACGAACACCAGCGCGCTGCCCACCCCAGACAGGAAGCGCAGGGTCAGCAGCGGCACGCTCAGCCCAGTTGCGGCGCAGGCCAGCAGCGTCAATGCCGTGAGGAGCATTGCGCCCGCGAACACGCGTGCCAGCCCCGCGCAGCGGATCAGGGGTGCGGCGATCAGTGCGCCCAGCAGGTACCCCAGGGCGTTCGCGGCGTTCATTGCGCCGGACAGCGTGAAACTCCAGCCCAGGTCTTCTCGCATGGTGGGCAGCAGCAGCGCGTACGCGAACCGCGCGAAGCCCAGCGCGACCGCGCCCCCCAGCGACAGGCGCAGCATGTCCGCGAGCGCCCCCCGCAGGCTGGACTCGGCGCGGGTCATGGGGCGCGCGGCGTCCGGTTCCCTGGGCGTCCGGCACCGCACCGGACCTCCAGTCCATCTCCCGCCTTACGCCTCTGCTGCATCTCGCTCTGTTTCACAGCTTGATCAGTCCGCTCGGGTGGCCTCGGGCGAGACCACCGCAGTGTTCAGTTCAGCATGCGGCCGCCGGTACCGCCCTGCTGGGATAGGAGCGCCTCGGCCTTGCGCAGGTGCTCCAGCAGGGTCACGTGCCAGTCGTCATTGTCGGGGGTGTGGGCCAGCGCCTGCTGCGCGTGCGCGTACGCGGCGGCCGGGTTCGGGAAGCCCTGCTGCGCCATGACGTCGGCGGCCATCTGGTGCGCGGTGATCCAGTCGCGGCTCTCGGGCGCCGCCTCGCGGATCACGCGGTCGTAATGTTCGAGCGCCTCGTCCAGCTGGAAGTAGTCCAGCGCGACGCTGCCCAGCACGAGGCTGGCGGGAATCACGGCGCCCTGCGCCAGGGCCTGCTCGGCCTCCAGTTGCGCTTCCTGCAGGCGGCCCAGGCGGTAGTCGCACTCGGCGATGTCGGCCAGGACCTCCGGCTGGTACGGGTATTCCGGGTCGGCCAGCACGGCTTCCAGCTTCTCGCGGGCGTCCACCGGACGGTCCAGGTCCAGCAGGGCCACGCCCAGTTCGTGGTTCGCGTAGGGCCGGTCGGCGTCCGTGGCGAGTTTCAGGGCGTCCTCGAAGGCGTTCAGGGCGTCCTGCTGGCGGCCCAGGTGGGTCAGCACCTGTCCGCGCACGAGCGCCACGCCGTAGCTGGGGTCGCCGTGCTGCGCTTCCAGGCGGGCGGCCTCGCGGATCATGTCGTGCGCGGCGTCCGGCTGGCCCAGGTTCAGCAGCGCCTGCGCCCGCAGGTAGTGCCACGTGGCGAGGTTCAGCCCGGCGTCCTCCGCGTCGTGCGTGCTGGGCCGCGTGGGGTACAGGGGCCGCGCCTGATCCAGCGTGTGCTTCGCGGCCTCCGCCTGCCCCAGCTGAAGTTGCAGCGCCGCCTGCTCCTGCAGCATCACGGCGCGGTTCAGCCCGCGGGCGAGGTGGGCGGCCTCCCCGTACAGGTTCGCGGCGTCGGCGGTCTGGCCAAGCCCCTCGTTTGCCTCGGCCTCCCAGGACCGCAGGCGCCAGCGCAGGTGCTCGGGCAGGTCGGACGCCGGGAGGTGAATGTCGAGGGCCGCCTGCCCCTCGTCCATCAGGACCAGGGCGCACAGCGCGTGGAAGCGGGCCAGGGGATCGGTGGCCTCGCGGGCGCTGGCGGGGGGTGGGCTGGCGTCGGGACCGCGCGTGCGGGCGTCGAGTTCCGCCATGAGCGCCTGGTACAGCGGGTCCTCGCGCAGGCTGGGGTCAATGGTGCGGGCCTCGCGCAGCGCGGCGCCCAGGTCGGTGGTGGCGGTGTCGCCGTACAGGGCGTGCAGGCTGCCGAGCAGGAGGGTCAGGCGGGCGCGTTCGGGTCGGTGGGCTTCGCGGGTGGCGGCGTCCAGCACGCTGAACGCCTGCTCGTAGTCGCCTCCGGCGAGCGCCTCGCACACTTGCTGCCAGGTGGTGGCCACGTCAATCATTCCCCGTCAGGATACGGCACGCGCGCCCACCGGGGCGCAGTGGCTGCACCTTTGGCCCTGGCGGGCGGACCTGCACCTTTTTGCGCTTGCGTGCCGGGTCCATCCGCGGTGTCATGGGCGGATGAGACAACGTGGAGCGTGGGGGGCTGTTTCGGGCGGCGTGCTGGCGCTGGCCTTGCTGGCGGCGCTGGGCGTGTGGGGCCTGGCGTGGTGGTCGGGCGCGCGGACGCAGGTGGTGCCGTTCGCGGCGTTCCAGTCGCTGCTGGAGGCCGGGCAGGTGCAGCGGGTGGTGGTGCGGGGGCAGCAGGCGACTGTGACGCTGAAGCAGCCAGTGCCGATCCAGACCCTGACGCCGGGCGGCCCAGCGACGCGTGAGGCGCGGGAGGTGCGGGTGCGTGTACCGGGCCATCTGACCACACCCGACAGCAACCTAATTCCCCTGATGCAGCAGCAGCACGTGGACCTGCGCTTCGAGCAGCCCAGCCAGTGGCTGGGGATCCTGCTGAACCTCCTGCCGGTTCTGCTGCTGGTGGGCTGGACGGCCCTGGTGCTGGCGGCGCTGGTGGGGCTGGAGTGGTGGGCCACGCGGCGCGTGAAGGTTGCCAATCCCTAAAGCGCAGGTGTGAGGTGGGACAATTTCATGCACCTTGAGTCTGGTAGACTCAACTTCAGCGGGGCCGCGCGCCCCACTTCGCCCCATACACCCTCTTCGACCCCTCCCGGAGGACCTGTTCTTGAAACGGCTCAATCCCTGGCTGATCGTCCTGTTCGTGCTGGCCCTGTTCCTGATGTTCTCGCAGGCTCCACTGAGCGGGCGTTCCAGCGTGAACTACACCCAATTCAAATCCCTGCTGGAAAACGGCCAGGTGCAGCGCGTCATCGTCCGCGAGAACAACGCGAACGTGACCCTCAAGGAGCCCACCTCCGTCGAGGTAAACACCGCCGGCGGCCCGCAGAAGCGCGACATCAAGGACTTCAGTGTCCGCCTGCCCGGCAGCGTCGCCACGCCTGACAGCAACCTGATTCCCCTGATGCAGCAGCAGAACGTGGACCTGCGCTTCGAGCAGCCCAGCCAGTGGCTTGGCATCCTGCTGAATTTCCTGCCCATCATCCTGCTGTTCGCCATGATGTACTTCTTCTTCATGCGCGCCCAGGGCGGCCAGAACGGCGTCATGCAGTTCGGGCAGAGCAAGGCCAAGAAGTACGGCAAGGAAAACCGCGTGCCCACCAAGTTCACCGACGTGGCCGGGCATGAGGAAGCCAAGCGGGAACTGGTGGAGGTCGTGGACTTCCTGAAGAACCCCGGCAAGTACCACCAGATCGGCGCGGAAATTCCCAAGGGCGTGCTGCTCGTGGGCCCTCCCGGCACCGGTAAGACGCTGCTGGCCCGCGCCATCGCCGGCGAGGCGGACGTGCCGTTCTTCAGCGTCAGCGCGTCGGAATTCATGGAGATGTTCGTCGGGGTCGGCGCCAGCCGCGTCCGCACCCTGTTCGAGGACGCCCGCAAGAGTGCGCCCGCCATCATGTTCATCGACGAGATCGACTCCATCGGCCGCAAGCGTGGCGCGGGGATCGGCGGCGGGCACGACGAGCGCGAGCAGACCCTCAACCAGATCCTCTCCGAGATGGACGGCTTCGACAAGAGCAGCAGCGTCATCGTGCTGGGCGCCACCAACCGCCCCGACGTGCTTGATCCGGCCCTGCTCCGACCCGGCCGTTTTGACCGCCAGGTGACCATCGATCTGCCGAACCTCAAGGAGCGCGAGGCGATTCTGAAGGTGCACCTGCGCAACAAGCCCCTAGCGGGCGGGGTGGACGTCCCCGAGATCGCCAAGAGCACGCCTTACTTCAGCGGCGCCGACCTGAAGAACGTCACCAACGAGGCCGCGCTGGAAGCCGCCCGCGTCGGTAAGACCCAGATCGACATGAGTGACTTCTACCGCGCGCTGGACAAGATCACCTTGGGCCTGGAGAACGGCAGCCTGACCATCAGCGAGCAGGAGAAGAAGGCCATCGCGTACCACGAGGCCGGACACGCCGTCACCGCCGCCGTCATCCCAGGCAGCGACAAGCTCCAGAAGGTCAGCATCATCCCGCGTGGCCGCGCGCTGGGCGCCGCGTTCTACCTGCCCGAAGAGCAGGTCCTGATGAGCAAGGAACGCCTGGAGAACCAGCTGATCGTCGCGCTGGGTGGCCGCGCCGCCGAGGAAGTCTTCATGGGCAGCGTCACCTCCGGCGCCGCAGACGACTTCCGCAAGGCCACGAATATCGCCCGCAAGATGGTCCTCGAGTGGGGCATGGGCGACAACTTCAAGAACATGGCCCTCACCACCGACAGCGGCCCCGTCTTCCTGGGCGAGGACATGGCCAAACCCAAGGCGTTCAGCGAGCACACCAGCCAGCTGGTCGACGAGGACGTCAAGCGCATCCTGACCCGCGCGTTTGAACGCGCCCGGGAACTCGTCACCGAGTACCAGCAGGCCATGCATGAAGTGGCCGAGGCCCTGCTCTCGCAGGAACTCATCACCGGGGACGTCGTCCGCGAAGCTGTGGGCCGCGTGGGCGGGCAAAACCAGCCCATCCCTCAGACCACCGCCTGATTTCAGCGTCAGCCAGGACCGCTCCCGACCGGGGGCGGTTTTCTGCGTTCAGGGAGCAGGGGTAAACGCTTCAAGGCAGGGGCACGCTGACCCGTGCAGGCCGCTGCGCAGATCTCTTCCGGCCTCCCACCGTCGAGTGCGGTAGCCAGGACCGTTGCCCTGCCCCGTGTTCGTGGGCCCTGCCCACCCGGCGGTCAGAGCTTGAACGACCTGCCGCCTCTCCCCTGCCCGGCCAGAAGAACGCCGCCCCCAGGTCTTCCGGGGGCGGCGCTGCTGTCGCGTTCACTTGAGGCTGATGTGGACTTCGTTGCCGTGCTGGTCTTCCGCGTCGATCAGCGGGCCCGGGTAGGGGGTGGCCTCGATCAGCAGGCGCAGGGCGTCCAGCGTGAACCCGGCGCTTTCCAGCGCGGCCTGCCCATGCGGGGGGATCAGGCGGTCGAGGTGCGGGGCGAGGCTGACGGGAATGTTGGCGTTGTACTCGTCGCCGTGCTGGCTTTCCACGTGAATGCGCAGGATGCGGGCGCTGGGCGGGGCGGGCGGGTAGGGCATGGGGACGCCGTGCAGTTCGTGTTCCACCTGAGTCGTGATGTTCTCCACCATGCTGTCGATTCCTCCGGTGATGCGGTCCACGAGGCCTTCCAGGCCGCGGACGCGCTGGCCGCCAATGACGACCTGGGGGCGGCGGGGCGGCTGGGGGGGCATGGGCGGGGTAGGGCCGGTGTCGCGCACGCCGCGCAGGAGCATCAGGTGCTCGGCCACCTGCCCGCTGTCGAGCTCGTCGCGGTTCAGCAGGGCGGAGATGAGTTCGCGGTCGCTGTCGGTCAGGGCCAGTTTGGGGCTCAGGGCGGCCAGCAGGGGCGCGGCGTCTTCCAGGGTCAGTTTGCCCGCGCGGACGAGGTCCAGGATGCGGCGGATCTTCTCTCTCATCGTGGGCCTCCGGTGAGCAGGCTGCGCTGAATGCGGGCGTGGTGCTGCTCGGCGTTCAGGGTGCGGGCCAGCGTGGCCTGCCGGTGGGCGCACTCGGCGTCCGGGGTCAGCAGGGCGCGCAGCTGGGTGCGCAGGGCGGCGCGCAGTTCGCGCAGGCTGGGCAGGTACGGGGCGGGGCGGGTGGGCAGGGCGGTCATGCGGTCACGACCTTCAGGCTGCCCGCGGTGATCTGGCAGTTCAGGCGGGCGTCGCCGCTGCCGAGCTGACCGGTGTGACGGGTGTTCAGGAAGCCGCCGCTCTTGCCGGTGGGGAAGTCCGCCTTGAACGAACCCATGGTGAGGTGCGCGTCGAGGTGCACGCTGCTGCCGGGCTGGAGGTGTAGTTTCACGTTCCCGGCGTTCACTTCGACGCGGTGGTCGCCGCCGCTGAGCTGCCCGGTCCAGCTGAGGTTCCCGCCGTTGACGCTGGCGTTCAGGGTGCGCGCGCCGGTCAGGCTGAGGTTCCCGCCGTTGACGCTGACGGTGGTGGGGCCGCTCATCTCGGCGGCGTTCAGGTTGCCGCCGTTCACGTCGGCGTGCAGGCTCTGGGCGCGGCCCATGCGGACGTTCCCGCCGTTCACCTGGGCGCGCAGGCTTCCAGCAAGGTCGGGAAGGGTGAGGTTCCCGCCGCTGACTTCGGCGTTGACGTGCCCGGGGGTGAAGGGCAGGGTCAGGATCGCCTTGAGGCTGCTGCCGCCCACGTGCTGCTGCCCGGGGACGCGGGCCACACGCCAGCCCTGCGGGGTGTGGTCGAGGGTGAGTCGGCCTTCCTCGTTCGCGGCGAGGTGGGGGGTGGTCAGGGCGGGGTCGGTCAGGACGGTGAGGCTGTAGCCCTTGATGAGCAGGTGCAGGTCGCGGCCCGCGTCGGTGGGGACGTCACTGGCGACCAGGGCGGTGGCCGGTTGGGGCTGGGGGTGCGGGAGGTCCTGGGTGTCCTCGAGCAGGCCCTGCGCTTCTTCGGGGGTGAGTTTGCCTTCGGCCACCAGACGCTGAACGTGGGCGTGGAACTCGCTTGCGGGGTGCTGGTCATTCATGCTGCCCTCCTGTGTCATATAGAAACATCAGACTTCTTTTTTGTCAAGCTAGGTTTTACAAAAAATTAAAATGGATCTTGCCCATCGACACGGATTTCCGAGAAATATGTGTCTCAGCCGATTTTTTCTAGACGATTTGAACTTGGACCACATGGTCTCCAGGGACCGCCTGGCAGCCATGGCCTACCTGATTAACAACCCGGGCTTTACAGTGCGCATCTTGACCGCAGCGCCCTATCCTCTGGGCATGACCCTGCCCGACCTCACGCCCGCTCAGCGCACCGAAGTGGAACTGCTCGCCCGGGGCAAACAAGAGAAGAGCCGCACCATGCGCGACCTGAGCCAGCCGGAAACGCCTGAGGCCGCGCACGCGCTGCTGCTGCGCGCGGGCCTGTGGACCGACGCCCGCACGCCGTACGCCGACCGCCTGGGAGCGGCCCTGACGCCCGTGGCGCTGGACGTACCGCCCTTCGCACCGGAGACGCGACTGGACCTGACGCACCTGGACACCTTCGCCATTGACGACGAGGGCAACCGCGATCCGGACGACGCGGTGGGCATCGAGGTGCTGCCGGGCGGCCTGACGCGCCTGTGGGTGCACGTGGCGGACGTGGCCGCGCTGGCCCCCGCGGACAGCCCGCTGGACCTGGAAGCCCGCGCGCGCGGCGCGACGCTGTACCTCCCGGACCGCACGATCGGCATGCTGCCGGACGCGCTGGTCGAGCAGGCGGGCCTGGGCCTGCACGCCACCAGCCCCGCGCTGAGCATCAGCCTGGACCTGGATGAGGACGGCAATGCTGACGCTGTGGACGTGCAGCTGACCACGGTCCGCGTGCAGCGCCTCACGTACACCGAGGCGCAGGAGCGGCTGGACGCGGGCGCCGAGCCGTTCATGACGCTGGCCCGGCTGGCCGCCGCGAGCCGTGAGCTGCGCGTGCAGGAGGGTGCGTTAAGCATCGACCTGCCCGAGGTGCGCGTGAAGGCCGACGAGACGGGCGCTGCCGTCACGCCGCTGCCCAAGCCGGAGATGCGGGCGGTCGTGCAGGAGTGCATGACGCTGGCCGGGTGGGCTGCGGCGATCTACGCGGACGACCACGCCATTGCGCTGCCGTTCGCCACGCAAGACCCACCGCACCGTGAGGTGCGCGGCGACACGCTGCCCGCGCAGTGGGCGCGGCGGCGCACGCTGGCCCGCACCCGCTTCCAGCCGGCGCCGGGACCGCACGCAGGGATGGGCCTGGACCTGTACACGCAGGCGACCAGTCCCATGCGGCGGTACCTGGACCTGGTGGTGCACCAGCAGCTGCGGGCGCACCTGGCCGGGCAGGACGGCCTGAGTGGCAAGGAGGTCGCGGCGCGCGTGGCGCAGGCGCAGATGAACGCGGACGCCACCCGGCAGGCCGAGCGCCTGAGCCGACGCCACCACACCCTGCGCTTCATTGCCGCGCAGCCCGAGCGGGAGTGGGACGCGGTGGTCGTGGACCGCCGGGGGCCGCAGGCGACGCTGCTCATTCCGGATCTGGCGTTCGATCTGCCGGTCAGCACGCCGGCTGCGCCCGGCACGGCGCTGCGCGTGCAGCTGGGCGACGTGAACCTGCCGAACCTAACGTTGCGCGCCCGGGTGATCGCCGCTGTCTGAGGCGACAGGGCTGGCCCCGCGTGCATAAAATCAGGGGGGCTGATTTAGGAAATAGCGAAAAATAGCGTGATGGACGCACAATCTGCTTCCCGAAACCTGATTCATCTTTCATTCATTCAACCCCAGGCATGACTACACTGCCAGTCATGTCCGCCGCGAGCATCACCCCCTGCGACATCGTGTCCCTCCGCATGAGCCACTGCCGGGCCGAGCACGCCGCGCGCGAAGCGCAGTACCACCTCGCCGTCCTGCACTACCGCACCTGCCTGGAGGCTGCCGAACGCCGTGAGGACAGCCGCGCCGTGGAATTCTTCGCCCTGAAACTCGCCCTCTGCTACGACCAGATGGGCCTGAACTCCAAGGCCGCCAGCTTCCGCGCCCTGGCCGGCAGCGGCGACATGCCCCTGCTCGGCTGAGGCGCGCCCCGCCTCCGGTCAGCCGCGCCTCAGCTTCACGCGGCACACTCGGCGCATGACGACCCTGCTGCGCCGAGTGCTGCTGCCCCTCGCCCTGCTCGCCGGAGGCGCACACGCCGCCACCCTCGACCTGAAGGTCGGCCAGAGCGGCCCGCTGGGCCAGGCCACCCTGACCCTGCTGCGCACCCAGGACAGCCGCTGCCCCATGAACGCCCGCTGCATCCAGGCCGGGGAACTCGTGGCGACCGTCCTGATCCGCGAGGGCAGCCGCGTGCGCCTGCACCGCCTGACCCTCCCGAACGCGGCCGCCACCACGGGCGTGCACATCAGCGGCGCGACCGCCAACATGGCCGGACAGCACCTGCCCCTGACCGTCACGTTCAGCGACACCCGCTGACCCTCAGCGCCCCCCGCCCGCGCCGACACACGGACCCGCCTGATCCGCCGCGCCTCATCCGATATGAGGCTGCGCCGCGGCACGCTTTTGCCTACAGTGGAGCCCATGAACGCCTCTGCCCTGGCCCTGAGTGCCGCGCTCGCCCTGAGTGGCGCCGCGTCCGCGCTGACCCTGTCGAAACCCACCGTGTACACCGTGCCCGGCGCGGACTCGCACCTCGCCGCGTTCCTGCCGGGCGGACAGGTGGCCGTGGACGCCGACAACGCCGTGCTGATCCTCGACCAGAACCTGAAGACCGTGCGCGGCTGGTACACCCTGCAGGGCAGCGTGCGGGCCCTGAGCGCCAGCCCTGACGGCACCCGCGTCGCCGCGCTGAGCCGCGACCGCTGGGCCGTATGGAACGCGCAGACCGGGCAGGAGATCCGCAGCGGTAAACCCGAGTACGACACCACGCTGGCCTTCGCGGCCGACAACACGCTGCTGCTGCTTGAAGACGGCACGCTGAGCCGGATGGACCTGACCAGTGGCCAGAAGACCGAGGTGCTCGGCGACGGTGAGGCGTACGACGTGCGGGTCAGCGCCGACGGCACGCTGGCCGCCGTGATCTACGAGGACCGCGTGGACCTCGTGACCCTGGCCGACGCGAAAGTCGTGGCCAGCGGCGAGATCAGCGACGACTGGGACGGCCTGGAAGCCACCTTCAGCCCCGACGGGCAGGCCGCCGTGATCCGCACCGGCAGTCAGGCCCTGCTGCTGCGCGCCGGGCAGGACCAGGCCACCGAGATTGAGGGCGGCGAGGACTTCAGCCTGGACGGCAGCGTGCTGTTCCTGAACCCCGCGCAGTTCCTGTACGCCGAGTACGGCGATGGCCAGCTGTTCGACGCGCAGACGGGCGAGACCGTCGGGGACACCCTGGACCTGAGCAGCTTCGACACGCTGGTCGGCGGGCCGGACGGACGGGTCCTCAGCCTGGGCGGCAGCGTGGGTCTCCTGCAACTGGAGGCGCTGGACGCCCCGGCCCGCCCGCAGGTGAAGCTGCCCAGCGCGAACACCTGGAGTGGCGCATTCATTGGCGGCGTGCCGCACGCGGGCCTGGGGGAATTCATCAACCTGAAGACCGGCAAGGGCCTGAACGTCGGGAACCGCGAGCGCCTGTACGCCACGGAAACGCAGGGTGAGCAGGTGTGGACCCTGAACGGCAGCGGCAGCGTGAACGTATACCGCGCCGGGAAGATCGTGAAACTCCCCGCCCTGAACAGCAAAGTCGAGTACGAGACCCTGCACACCTCCCCCGATGGCCGCTACGCCGCGGTCAGCGGCTACGATGGCCTAGCGCTGCTGGACGGCCAGACGGCCAAGGTGGTCAAGCAGTTCACGCCCGCGCAGCTGAAGGTCAAGGACATTCACGACGCGCTGCCCACCCCGGACGGCAAGGCCGTGCTGGTCATCCCGCACGAGGGCAACCCGCTGCGCGTGGACGTCGCGACCGGCAAAGTGCAGGCGGCCGTGAACCTGCCCGCCGACGCCTCGGCCGAGGAGTTCCAGCAGAGTCGGGGCGGCACGCTGGCCGTCGCGTACTCCGTAGATGACGTGTACGCCGTGGCGCTGTTCAAACCCGGCGCGACCACACCGTTCAAAACGCTGAAGTTCGCCACGGCGACCCGGACGCTGCGGTTCAGCCCGGACGGCAAGCTGCTGGCCGTCCTGACCGGCGACGCGCAGAACGCTTTGCAGGTGTTCGACACCGCCAGCGGCAGCCTGCTGGCCCGCACCGGGCAGTTCAGCCTGCGCACCAGCCTGCTCAGCTGGTCGGCCAACGGCACGCAGCTGATGGTCGGGGCCGGTCAGCAGGGCCAGCCGGGCAGCGTCAGCGTGTACGACGTGAAACGCTGAACCTCAGTTCCTGAAAGCGAGAGGCGGCCCCGTCGCAACGGGGTCGCCTCTCGCCGCATAGCCTTGACCGGGCCTGCATACCGCGCTATAGTTTTGTACATCACCGCCCAAGAGGCGGCTTTTTTATTTTCCCGCCTTCTTCTTCGGTGGAGCGAACTGCTCGGCTCCTCCTGCCGCTGCGAACGCCGCGCGCAGCTCGTCCAGGGGCTGCTCCGGTCGGCTGACCGGGTCACCGGGAAGGGTCTTCGCGTAAACCTCCAGCGCGTCCGGGTAACCGTCGCCGTCCGCGTCGCTATCGGCCTGAAGGAGGGTGTACAGCGCCTGCGGGAAGGTCAGGTGCCGTCCCGCCTTCGCCTCGCTCGCGAAGGTCGCCTGGATGGCCTGCCCGAACGGGTTCCAGGGCGCGCCGCCGTCCACGTTCACGTGGCAGTACGTGCAGGGCATCACGCGGCGGTCCAGATCCCACAGCTCATTCCCTTCGGTCAGGTGCAGCTGCGGCGCGGCCTGGAGCCGGTAGCGGGGCATCGCCTCGGCCGAGCGCACCAGCAGCGGCGAGAGCAGCACCAGACCCGCCAGGGTCAGCCCGACCCCCTTCATTCGGGCGCCGCGCACGCCGGACTTCACGCGATCCAGCGCGGCCCGGTGAAGGTGCCGCCCAGGATGCCGCGCGCGTCCAGGTTCAGCCAGCGGGTCAGGGCCTCGGCGTACACACCCCGGAAGTCCTGCCTGTACTTGATGTCCCCTTCGGACAGGTCTTCAAGGTCGGGGCTGCTGCCGTGCACGCCGCCCTTGACGCCCTGCCCGAACGCGAACATGACGCTGCCCTTGCCGTGGTCGGTGCCCGCGCTGCCGTTCTCCGCGACGCGCCGCCCGAACTCGGAGAAGCCCATCACGATCACGTCCTTGGCGAGGCCCTGGCGTTCCAGGTCAGCCTGGAAGGCACTCAGGCCCCCAGCGAGGGTGCCCAGCAGGCCGTCCTGCTCGGCGCGCTGCCCGGCGTGCGTGTCGAAGCCGCCCAGCGACACGTAGATCACGCGCTGCCCCACCCCGGCGGCGATCAGGCGCGCGGCATCCCGCAGCTGCGAGGCGAACTTCGTGTCCGGGTACGTGGCGCCCGCCTTGTACTTCTTGACGTTCTCCTGCACGCGGGCCGTGTTCTTCAGCATCTGGCGGGTGGCGCGGGTCAGGTACGCGGCCTCGCCGCTGCGCGGGGAGTTCAGCAGGGACTGGAAGGGGGTCTCCATCCCGCCCGGGAGTTTCAGCTGGAAGTTGTCCACCGAGTCGATGCTGGGCAGGCTGAACTCGCTGGCCTGGAGGGCCTGCGGCGTGGCGGCCCCCAGATTGCTGGCGCAGAACGGGTCGCCGATCTTCTCCGCGATCCGCCCGATCCAGCCGTCCGCCTGCGCCTGCGCGGGGTCCGCGGTGTGCCAGATGGCCATGCTGGCGAAGTGACTGCGGTTCGGGTTGGGGTACCCGACGTTCTCCATCCACGCGAGGTGCCCGTCGTCCCAGAGTTTCATCAGAGGTCGCAGGGCGGGGTGCATGCCCAGGTCGGGCGTGACGGTCAGCACGTCCTTTTTCGGGATGGCGATGTTGGGCCGCGCGGCGTAGTACGCGCCGTTGCTGTAGGGAATCAGGGTGTTCAGGCCGTCGTTCCCGCCGGTCAGCTGCACGACCACCAGGGTCTTCGTGCCGCCGGCCTGGGTGGCGGCGCGGGCCAGGAAGCCGGGCATGCCGCTCGTGGCGGCGACCGCCAGGGCGGACAGTTTCAGGAAATCACGTCGGTTGGTCACGGGGCACTCCTCCGGGGGGTCAGGCGAGCTGGAATTCGGGGCTGATCAGGCTCAGGTACGTGCGCTGGCGGCCCTTGAGGCTGCTCAGGAGCACCGCGCCCGCCGGGCGTTCCTGGCCGGTCAGGGCCAGCAGGCTGGGCGGGGTGTCGAGGTTGGGGGCCTTGGAGCCCATGGTCAATGCGGCGGCGACCTGCATGCGCAGCAGTAGGGTGGTGTCGTTGATCCACTCGCGGCCGCCGTCCCAGCCCTTGACGGTGTCGGGTTCCAGCAGCACCTGTCCCATGCGCCCGGCGGTGCCGGCGAGGTTCAGCAGGGAGCGCGCGTCGATCTTCGGCTGGCCCAGCGTACGGATACCGCCCACCAGGAACTCAATGGGCGAGCGGATGATGCGCGAGCGGCTGGCGTAGAAGGCCTCACTGGCGAGCAGTTCGGTCAGGACGGCCATGACGTCGCCCTTCGTGCGGGTCCAGGTCTCGGCGCTGCTCTTCACGGCCGCGTCGTCCGGGGTGTCGGCCAGGAACGCGCGGTGCAGTTTGCGGCTCACGAAGGTGGCCGTGGTGGGCTGCGAGGTGGCGATCCGGATGATGTCCTCGCCCTTCAGGGCGCCGCTCTGGCCCAGGTACGTCTTCTTCCCGTCGTCGTGCTGCTGCGGCTGGTACACGAAGCGCGGCTGCTCGAGGTACTGCTTGTTGCCGCGCCCACCCTGGAAAGTCCAGCCGGTCAGGGCGCGTGCCCCCTCGCGAACGTCGTTTTCCGTGTACGCACCGATGCCGGTCGTGAAGAGTTCCAGCAGTTCCCGGCTGAAGTTCTCGTTCGGTTTGCCCTTGCGGTTCTGGTCGTTGTCGAGGTACCGGAGCATGGCCGGGGACTGCGCGACCTCCAGCGTGAACCGTTCGAAGGACCGCGTGGCGGCGTGGCGGCGCAGCAGGTTCAGGTAGTCCACCACGGCGGGCACGTTGCGGACCTTGTCGGTGGCGATCACGAAGTGGTTGCTCCAGGTCAGGGCCAGTTTCTCGCGCAGCGGGTGCGGGCCGTACGCAAGTTCGTACAGCCACGCGCCGCGCCCGAGTTGCAGGGCCGCGCCGGGCGTCGCGCCCTGCAGGGGATCAAACGGGTTGCCGGGCGCGACGCTCTGATCGAAGGTCAGTGCTGCGCGGGCCACGTCCTGGGCTTTCTGGCCGACCAGGGCGCGGATCTGCTCGTCGGTCGCGCCGAAGGCGGTGCGGCGCAGGAAGTGCGCGGCGTCCTCGGCGGTCAGGGGGCGGGACAGGGGGGTCAGGGGCATGCGGAACTCCTTGAAAGGGGGGCGTTATGGATTGGAGTCAGGAGAGGTCGAAAAAGTTCCCAGCGGGTCCGGGGTCGCGCTGCGCACCCCCGCCAGGGCCGCCTGGAGCGTCGGCTGCGGCAGGTTCCCGACCAGCCACACGAACACCTTCCCCACGCGGCGCGAGGTGACACCCGGCGCGGCCTTCACGTCCTGCGGGACGACAACCAGCGTCAGGCCGTTCAGGCCGTCGGTCAGGGCGACCTCCAACCCCTGACCGCGCGGCTGCACACCCACGGGCGTAAACCCCGGCGGGAGTTTCAGGCCCGGCAGGGCGCGGGTCAGGGCGGCGCGCAGGCCCTCGGGCGCGGCGGGCGGGGCCGGGCGAGTCACGCGGGCTGGACTGGGCTGCACGCGGGTCAGGGCAGCGCGGCGGGCCAGCGTGCCGTCCGCTCCGCGCTCCTCGAAGGCGAGCGGCACGTTCCACTTCAGGTCCACCCACAGCGTCCAGCGCGCCGCGTCCCCGACCTTCGGGGTCAGCGTGAAGCGCGCCGCGTCGCGCCCGGCGACCTGCTCGGTGCCGGTGCGGGTCACGCTGAAGTTCTTCGTCAGCAGCGCGGGCCGTACCGTCAGGGCGGGCAGCTGCGCGGCGGCGCGGGTGGGGGTGGCGCGCGGGGGGAACAGCACGGTCACCTCGGCCTGCCCGCGCGCCACCTGCGTGCGGGCCTGCTTCAGGGCGGCCTGCACGTCCTCCAGATCGCCCGCGTGCGCGGTGCCCAGCGTCAGCAGCAGCAGGGTCAGGCGGCGCCTCACCAGTCGGCTCCCCACGCGCTCTGATAGGCGTCGTACGCGGCGCTGCTGGGCAGCGGGCCGGCCCGCTGCGTGGCGGGGCGCAGCACGGTCAGGCCCGCCACCAGGGCTGCCGAGGCAAGTGCGCCGGTCAGCCACCCCGCGCGGCTGCGGGTGCGGGCGGCGCGGCGGCGGGTCAGGAAGCGGTCGGCGGCGCCCACGTCGGCGGGGGTCAGCTGGCGGGCCTGCGCGAGCAGGGTGTCGAGGTCGTCATATTCATCGGTGTATTCACTGGGGTCGTGGTGGATCATGGGGTCACTCCGACGCGGGTGAGCAGGGCGCGCAGGGCCGCGCGGCCCCGGTTGATGCGGCTCTTCACAGTGCCGAGTTCCGCGCCGGTCAGCGCGGCGATCTCGGCGTATTCCAGGCCCGACAGTTCGCGCAGGGCGACCGCCTCGCGCTGGTCGGGCGGCAGCTGCGCCAGCGCCCGGGCCAGGCGGTCGCGGACCTGCGCCTGCTCGCCCGCGCGGGCCGGGTTGTGCGGCGCGTGGGGTTCCGGGGTATCCGAGAGCGGCACCGCCTGCCGCGCGCCGAGGGCCCTGTGGCAGGCGTTCAGGGTGATGCGGTGCAGCCAGGTGCTCAGGCTCGCCTCGCCCCGGAAGCCTTTCAGGGCCTTATGCGCGGCGATGAACACCTCCTGCACGATGTCGTCCGCCGCGCCCGGCCCCACGAGGCTGGCGGCGAGGCGGTGCACCTGCGGCGCGTGCGTTCTCACGAGCGCCTCGAAGGCCCGCTCGTCCCGCGCGGCCAGGCGCGCGAGATGCAGGTCGGACAGAGTGTCGTGCGGATCATTCAAGGGCACCTCATACCTTAGAGGAGGCCAGCCACGAAAAAGTTCCCATCTGCGGTGCCGCTACACTGGGCGGCATGACCGGCCGTTCCCTGTCCCGCTCGGCGGAGGATTACCTGAAGCACCTGTACACGCTGGGGCAGGCGGGCAAGGTGAACACCCAGGCTCTGGCGGCGGCGCTGGAGGTTGCGCCCGCCAGCGTGACCGGCATGCTGCGCAAGCTGACCGAGCAGGGCCTCGTGTCGCACGCGCCGTACCAGGGCGCGCAGCTGACCGCCGAGGGCGAACGGGTCGCGCTGGAGGTCCTGCGCCACCACCGGCTGCTGGAACTGTTCCTGCACCGCGCGCTGGGCGTCCCGCTGGACGAGGTGCACGAGGAAGCCGAGCGGCTGGAACACGCCCTGAGCGAGCGGCTGGAGGCCCGCATCGCGGCGTGGCTGGGCGACCCCACGCACGACCCGCACGGCGACCCGATCCCCACCCTGGACGGCGAGCTGCCGCACCAGCCGCAGCGCCGTCTGTCGCAGCTGGCGCCTGGCGACACCGCGACCGTGGCGCGCGTCCCGGACGGGGACGCCGATCAGCTGCGGGCCATGATGGCCGCCGGGCTCACGCCGGGCGCGCCGCTGCGGCTGGACGCCGTGGACGCCGCGCTGGGCACCCTAACCGTCTGGGCGACCGACCACACCCTGACCCTCTCGCTGGGTGTCGCCGCGCAGATCCACGTGCAGACGACCTGATGCGGATGCCGTCTGTTTCGTCGACCACCCGGGACAGCGCCGGGTGGTCGACTCCACGCCCGGCATCCGCTTTCCTCCCACTCGCCTCCGCTCGGATGAAACGGTTTGGACAAACCGCTCCATCGGAGGGGGCCTGATGCGCGATCAGCTGCGCGCGGCGCATCTGGCGCTGACGTTCCTGACGACCCTGCCCCTGCCGCATATCAAGGAGATACGCGACGGGGACTTCGCGCGGGCGAGTGCGTACTACCCGCTGGCCGGGTACACGGTGGGCGGCGCCGTGGCGCTGCTGCTGTGGCTGGACGTGCCACTGCCCGGCGGGGTGATCGCCGCGCTGGGCGTGGGCGCGTGGCTGCTGCTGACCGGCATGCTGCACTTCGACGGGCTGGTGGACAGCGCCGACGCCCTGTTCGCCATGAAGACGCCCGCCGAGCGGCTGGTGATCCTGCGCGACGTGCACATGGGCGCGTTCGGATTGGCGACGGGGGGCCTCTATCTGCTGCTGCTCTGGACCCTGCTGTCGGCGCCCATCCCCCCGCTGGCGCCGCTGGTGGCTGCGGTGGCCGCGCGGACGCTGCTGCTGATCCCCATGAACACCTACCCGGCGGCGCGCGCCGAGAGCCTGGGCGCCCGCTCGCGCGAGGGCCGCCTCTGGGCGGCGGCGCTGATCGCCGCGCCGACCCTGCTGATCCCCGGCGCGTGGGCGGCGTGGCTGGCGGCGCTGATCGGCGCGCTTCTGGTCGCGGCGTTCGCGGCGCGGCGGCTGGGCGGCGGCCTGAACGGCGACACGTACGGGATGATCGTCGTGACGGCGGAACTGCTCGCGCTGGGCGCGTTCGCCTGGGGCCGCTGAGCCGTGCCGGACGCCCTGACGCTGCACCTCGTGCGTCACGCGCCTACCCTCCCGAACGCGCAGCGCCGCTACCCGCACCCGCGCGAGGACGCGCCCCTCACGCCCGCCGGGGAGGCGCTGGCCCGCCGCCTCGACCTGCCCCGGCACGCGCTGGCGTTCACGTCTCCGCTGGGCCGCGCCCGGCAGACCGCGCGACTGGCCGGATTCCCGGACGCCCTCCCCCACCCGGCGCTGGCCGAGGCAAGTTTTGGCGTGATGGCCGGGCACACCTGGGCCGAACTGGAAGCCGCGCACGGCGACGCGCCCCGCGCCTGGATCGAGGCATTGAGCGACCCCGCGAGTCCCCACGGCCCCCCCGGCGGCGACACCGGGCAGGGCTTCCACGCCCGCGTGCAGGGGTGGCTGGATACCCTCCCGGCGGGTGAGGTGGTGGCCTTCACGCACGCCGGGCCGCTGCTGGCCGCGCTGCGCCTGACCGTGAACCTCTCCGCAGTGGCCGCGCCGCCCGGTATGGTCGCCACCCTGCGCCGCGAAGCCGGACACTGGTGGCTGACGGCGCTGTGGCCGCCCGCCTGAACGGGCAGAATGCGCGCTGATGCTTCCTGACCTGACGGCCCTCCTGACTGCCATCCAGCCTGCCGATGCCGACGCGATGGGGCGGGCGCGGGCGCGGCAGGCGCAGCTGACGAAACCGGCGGGCGCGCTGGGCGATCTGGAGGAGCTGTCGGTGCGGCTGGCGGGCGTGCTGGGCAGCGAGCGGCCTGATCCACGGGGCGTGGCGGTGATCGTGGCGGCGGGGGATCACGGGGTGGCGCGCGCGGGCGTGAGTGCGTACCCGCCCGAGGTGACCCCGGCGATGGTGGCGAACTTCCTGGCGGACACCCCGGCGGGGCCGGGTGGCGCGGCGGTGAACGCGCTGGCGCGGGCGGTGGGCGCGCGGGTGTACGTAATGGACGCCGGGGTGAACGCGGAGTTGCCCGAGCATCCGGCTCTAGTCCGGGCGGCCCTGCGGCGGGGCACGCACGACCTGAGCGTGCAGGCGGCCATGAGCGTGGACGAGGCGCAGGCGTTGATCCTGGCGGGCGCGGCGCTGGCCCGCCGGGCGATCGAGGACGGCGCGGTCGTCCTGATTCCGGGTGAGATGGGGATTGGGAACACCACCCCGGCGGCGGCCATCACGGCGCGGCTGCTGGGCCTGGACGCGGCGCAGGTGACGGGGCGCGGCACGGGCGTGGATGACGCGCGGCTGGCGCACAAGGTCGCGGTGATCCGCACGGCGCTGGAGCGCACGCCCACCACGGACCCGCTGGAGGTGCTGGCCGAGTTCGGCGGCTTCGAGATCGCGGCGATGCTGGGCGTCATGCTCCAGGCCGCCGCCAGCCGCCGGGCGGTGATCCTCGACGGCTTCGTGGAGGGCAGCGCGGCTCTGATCGGCGTGACCCTCGCCCCGCACCTGCGTGACTATCTGTTCCCCGCCGGGGAATGCGCCGAGATCGGGCACGCGGCGCAACTGGCGCACCTGGGCCTGAAGCCCATGTTCCACCTGAACCTGCGCCTGGGCGAGGGGACGGGCGGCGTGCTGGCCGCGCCGATCCTGCTGGGCGCGGCGGCCACCCTGCGGGAGATGCGGACCTTCGCGGAGGCGGGCGTGCCGGGCGCCTGACCCCTGCGGCGGTGCCCATGGCGGGGGTCTAGGCAACGTGTCTGACCTGAGGTTCAATAAGAACATGAGAATCTTGAAGGTCTGGGCATGTGCAGCGCTGCTGCTGGGCTCGTGGGCGGGCGCTCAGGCCCTGCCGAAGACAGTGCGGGAGCGGATCATTCAGGCGACGGTCATGCTGCTCCCCACCGACGAGGAGGGCGAGCTGGACGGCTCGCTCGGCTCGGGCAGCGTGATCAGCCCGCAGGGCTTCATCCTCACGAACTACCACGTGGTGGGCGACCCCGACACCCGGCAGCTGTCCAAGTGGATTCAGGTGCGCGTGGTGCAGTTCGCGGACCGCGAACCGGTGTTCACGTACTGGGGCAAGGTGGTCGCCGCCGACCCGAACCTCGACCTGGCCATCGTGCAGATCGTGGAGGACCGCAACGAGAAACCCGTCGGGAAGCTGAACCTGCCCTTCGTGGAGGTCGGGGATTCCAACACCCTCAGCATCGGGGATGACATCTACGTATTCGGCTTCCAGGGCACCGGCGGCATGACCCTCTCGTTCTCACGCGGGTCCGTGGGGGGCTTCACCGGGGAGGACCTGAACACCAGCGGGCGCCAGTGGGTCAAGCATGACGCGCAGACCGGGCCCGGCAACTCGGGCGGTGGGGTGTTCGACGAGAACGGCGCGCTGGTCGGGGTGCACTCGGCGGGCGTGGCCGGGGATCACAACTCGCGCACGTCGTTCATGCGGCCCCTGGCGCTCGCGTGGGGCCTGATCACCCCGAACGTGACGGGTTTCGTGGTCCGCAAGGGCGGCGGCGCGGCCGTGACGCCCAGCACGAACACCAGCGCCGGAGCGGGCGGCGGTGTGTGGCCCCCGGCGCTGGCGACCGGGCGGGCCAGCGTGACCGGCACGGTCCGCGTCACGGGCGGCGCGGCCGCCGGCACCTGGACGACGGACTTCACGGAAGTCACGGACGACGGCAGCCTCAAGGGCCGGGCCCGCAGCGGCAGCAAGGACCAGACAGCGTTCTTCTACTACAACGAGGATGACAACGAAGTCTGGGTGGAGTGGACCCCGGACGGCAAGGCGTACAGCAGCTGCGTCGTGGAACCCAGCGGCGTGAAGGCCGGCAGCGGCGACTGGACCGGCAGCCTGTACGCCTTCCCGAACCTGGAATCGGACGGCACGCGCACCGGGGACTGCGTGGTCAGCCTCAGGGCCAAGACCTCGGGCACCAGCACGAGCACCTCCACCACGGCGGCACCGGCGGGCACGTGGCCCCCAGCGCTGGCGGCCGGTCAGACCTGGACGGTCACGTTCTCGCAGGGCGGCGCGTACAGCGTGAAGCTGGGCGCCAAGGACAGTGACGGCGATTACCCCGGCACGGCCACGCAGGGCGGCAAGACCAGCAACGCGCTGTTCACGCTCGACGGTCAGTCCCTGCTGATGATCGTCGGTCAGGCGGACAAGACCTTCCACACCTGCACCGTGGACCGCACGCTGCGCGGCAGCGCCAGGGCCTACCAGGACAGCAAGGACCCGGGCGTGGCTGCCGGGACGTGCACGCTGGCGAGCGGCGCAGCAGCCGCGTCCACCGGCAGCGCCGCCCCGGCCCTGAAGTGGCCGCTGGCCCTGAAAGTCGGGCAGCGCTGGGACGTGAGCTTCCCCGGCGTGGGCACCTTCACGGTCAGCCTGGACGAGCCGGACGAGGACAGCGGCTTCAGCGGCGCCGCCACGCGCGGCAACGAGAAGGGCAGCGTGCTGATGGACGCGGACGCCAGCGAACTGCTGGTGATCGTGCAGCGCACCGACAAGACGTTCCTGGTATGCAGCGCCGACAAGGGCGGCCTGAGCGCCGGGAGCGTCAAGGGCGACGCGACCAGTCACCGTGACAGCAAGGACAAGGGCACCAGCCTGGGCAGCTGCACCGTCACGCCCCGGTAAACCAGATGTCCGTGAGCGCCACCCCTGCGAGAGGGTGGCGCTCCTTCTGTTCTGCTGCGGGGCGGCTGGGACCAGCCCGGCGCGGCGGCAGGTCCGTCCAGCCTGCGGCTCAATCCTTCAGGGGAGCAGGCGGCGCAGGTGCCACAGGTGCGCGCCGGCCCATTCGCGGCGGTCCTCGACGGCGCCCTGGATGCCATCGAAGTAGCCGAGGGCGCGGTACAGTCCGCCGGTCAGGGTCGCGTCGGCGTGCAGGGCGCGCAGTTCGTCCAGCGGGGCGAGGTCCAGCCACTCGCGCAGGTACGCGTCGCGCGCGCCGCTCAGCACCTCCGGATCGGTGTCGGTGCCGTCCGGGCACAGGTAGGCGGGATTCGCGTCGAGGAACGGGTGCGTGAGGCTGGCGTCGGACCAGTCGAGCAGCGTCACCTGCCCGGCCTGCGTGGTGACGTTCCCGCCGTGCAGGTCCCCGTGCCCCAGCGTGAGGGGCAGGGGACTGGCGCGCAGCCGGTCCAGGGCCGCTTCCAGTTCGGGACGGCGGGCGCGCAGGGCGGTGGCCTCAGCGGGCGTCAGGGCGTTCGCGTGCGGGCCGCCCTCGCCGGCGTGAAGGCTCTCGTCGCTCAGCAGGGCGTCCAGTTGCCCCAGCAGGTACGTGGGGCCGCGCTCACGCAGGTGCAGGTCGGGCAGCAGGTGCAGGGTCGCGCGCTGCACCTGCGCCAGCTGACGCAGGACCGCCTCCGGGTCGCCCCCGGCGTCCCCGCAGGCGTCCAGCAGCAGGAAGCCGCGCCGCTCATCCGCGGCCAGGACGGGTGGGGCGGCGCCGGGAACCTCGGCGGCCAGGCGGGCGGTAACGGTCACCTCCCGCGTGAAGAAGTCCGGGACGGCCTTGAAGTACACGGGCCCGCCTAGCGCCGGAACGCGCCACAGCACGCTGATCTGCCAGTGTTTCAGCACGACCGGGTCCCCCTGGCGCGGGCGGTCCTGCGCGGCCAATTCCTCGTCCAGCCAGTTCAGGGTGCCCGCGTGCCAGTCCGGTTGGAACCAAGGCGTGCGGACCGGGCTGAGTGCAGCCGCGGCCAGGTCGCGCAGTTCGTCCGGGAGCGGGCCCGGATGGGTCGCCTGCGGCGTGAACAGCTGCCACGTGCAGGTGGCGCGGGTCACGCCGTCCCCGTCCGGGGCGTGGCGGGTGAAGGCCAAGCGCCGCCCCAGCCAGCCCTCGATACCTGCGGCGCGCGCGGCCTCCAGCACGTGCTCGCCGTAGTACACGGGCGTGGTCACGGTCAGGGTCCGGCCCTGCACCTCGTGCCCGCCGGGCGGCGTGAGCAGGAGGTGCAGGGTGGTCTCGCGGCGCGCGGGCTCACTCATGCCCGCAGCGTGGCACGTTCCCTGGCGTGCGGGCATCCGCCAGGTGACGCACCCCCGGGCGTTACTCGCCGTTCAGGCCGCGGAACACCTGCGCGTACGTGCCGTTCAGCGCGGCGTTGCGCAGCGGCAGCACGCGCTCCACGAGGACTTCCTGAATGCCGGGCCGGGCGAGCAGGGTCATGGTTTCCTCGATGAAGTCGTTCAGGGGCATGGCGTGCGGGTCGTGGCTGCCGCCGGGCATGAGTTCCGTGGCGACGTAGGGCGGCGCGAGTTCGATGACCTGGGCGGGCGTGCCGCGCAGCTGGTGGCGCAGGCTCTCGGTGTAGGAGCGCAGCGCGGCCTTGGTGGCGCTGTATGTGGGCGTGCGGGTCAGGGGGATGCTGGCGAGGCCGGAGGTGACGTTCACGATGACCGGGCTGGGCTGCGTGAGCAGATGGGGCAGCAGCGCCTGCGTGACGCGGACCGGGCCGAGGAGGTTGGTGGTGACGGTCGCCTCGGCGGCCGGGAGGGCCGTGCCGTCCAGGAGATTCTCGGCGAGCATGATGCCGGCGTTGTTGATCAGGACGTTCAGGGTGGGGTGGTCGGCCGCGACCTGCGCAGCAACCCTCTGGATGGAAGCGGGGTCGGTGACGTCCAGGGGATAGGCGTGCAGGCCGGGGTGGGCGGCCACGGCGGCGTCCAGAGTGCGCTGGCTGCGGCTGGCGATCAGGACGGTGTTGCCGTGGTCCAGCAGGGCCTGCGCGAGGCCCAGGCCGATGCCGCTGCCGCCGCCGGTGATCAGGATGGTGTTGCCGGTGATGTTCATGGGGTCTCCTCCGGGGGGTAGCCTGTCGTGTGGGCCACCCATCCCTGTGTCCCGACCATACCCCCGTCACTCTCTTTTGGGAAGTAGGCACCCGAAAGTGCTATAGTTACCCGGTGGAGAGCACTCAGAGCGTGGCACCCTGGCCGCACAGCACCCCGGAGGTCGAGGGGCTGGTGCGCGAGATGATCGGCCGCGTGGCTGACAAGTGGACCCTGATCCTGCTGGAGGTCCTGGAGGAGCGCGGCACGCTGCGCTTCACGCAGATCAGCGCGCAGGTGCCCGACATCAGCCAGAAGATGCTGACCAAGACCCTGCGGCAGATGGAATTCGACGGCCTGCTGACCCGCGAGGTGCACCCGGTCATCCCGCCGCGCGTGGAGTATACCCTCACGCCGCTGGGCCGCAGCCTGAGCGAGGCGTTCTGCCCGGTGTGGCTGTGGGCCGAGGCGAACCACGCGGCTGTCATGCAGGCCCGGGCGCGTTTCACGGAGAATGCAGCGCATGAGTGACCGGGAACTGAACTTCGCGCGCGAGATCATGGGCAGCCGCCCGTACCGGGACGTGCCCGATACCGAGGTGCTGCGGGAAGCTGAGCGCCTGCTCGACGGCTGGATGGCCGGGGAGCTGCGCATGGAACGCCCGAAGATCTACGACCACTACGCGCTGCTGCTGCTGGCCCTGACCCGGCAGGTACGCGCGCTGGAGGCCCGGGTGGCCGAACTGGAAGCCGCGCGGGAGACCCCATGAGCGTGAAGGTCAAGGTGTGCGGCACGACCAGCGTCCACGACGCCGTCCTGAGTGCCGAGGCGGGCGCCGACGCGCTGGGGTTCATCTTCGCGCCGGTCAGCAAGCGGCTGGTCAGCCCGCAGGTGGCGCGCGAGGCGGGCCTGAGCGTGGGTCCCAGCGTGGCGCGCGTGGGCGTGTTCCTGAATCAGGGTCTGGACGAGGTGCTGCGCACCGCTGAGGCCGCGCGGGTCAGCGCTGTGCAACTGCACGGACCCTTGTCAAGTCTTTACGTCAATGCGGTCGCCGCGTATTATCCCGTTCTGCGTGTCGCGCAGCCCGCCGATCTGGCGGCGCAGGCGGACATGTGGCACGGGCACCCCGGCGTCACCCTGATGCTGGACGCGCCCGAACCCGGCGGCGGGATTCCGCTCGACTGGGACGCCCTGCGCCTGCTGTTCCCCCACGGGGCGTGGCTGGCCGGAGGCCTGGGGCCGGGGAACGTGGCGGCCGCCATGATCGCCCTGAGGCCCGCCGGGGTGGACGCCGTGAGCCGCCTGGAAGCGGGGGCCGGCGTGAAAGATCCCCGCGCCGTGCGGGCTTTTGTGAGCGAAACCCGCCGCGCCGCCCAGAGTTATCCACAGTGAAACGGCGGCCTGTGGATAACTCTGGGGTCCGTGGAACTCTTCCACCCTGCACCTGAAAAGCGTGTTTCACACGAACAAATGACCCACCGAGCAGGGTTGCGCCCTGCCCCTTATCCACAGGCTGTCCACAGCGCCTGTGGATAAACCTGTGGATAACCTGCCCGGCTCCGTGCCCGGCGCGTCCTGCTGCCCACCCCCGTGGGCGGCCTCTCATCCTGAATGGGTGCGCCGGACACTCTAACAGCCGGGTCCCCAGACCAGTCAAGCCGGCGCCAGCCCGAACCAGCCCGCCAAGATCTGCCCGGCCTCCACCACATCCGTCGGGTTGCCCAGCGGCAGACCCGCACCGGCGAACGGCACGCGCGCCAGCGTGTGTCCCTTCGTGCGCAGGTCCTCCAGATTCCCGTGGTCACTGCTCAGCGCCACCCGCGCCCCCGCCCCCAGCAGGCCCGAGAGCAGCGCGTCCACCCGCCGCAGGTACGACCGCCCGGCCGCCAGCGCGTCCCCGGGCACGTCCGGCGCGCCCGCGTGGCCCAGCAGATCCCCGAACCACAGGTCCAGGGTCAGCAGATCGAGTTCCGCGGCCGCGCGGGCCAGCCCCTCACCGTGCCGGATCAGCCGGTCCAACGCCGCCCGCTCCCCCACCCTGCCCTCCCAGGGCCGGGCGTACGGCAGGCCCAGCGTCGCCCCCAGCAATGGCACCCCCGGCGGGTTCAGCGGCAGGCCCGCCGCGCGGAACGCGAACGGAAAGCAGCCCATCCGGTTGCGGCGACCCGCCCCCGATTCCAGCGCCTGAAAGTACGCAGGCACGTACTCGTTGCCCAGCGCCACGCGTGCCCCCGCCTGCGCCAGCCGCACCGGCAACGCCTCTGATTCCAGCAGGCGCTGGAGCGTCGGCCCGGGATGCGGCCCGAAGTGCTCACCCATCACGCGCACCGCGTCCCGCCCCGTCAGCCAGCACGCCTGCCCCGTCCCCGACTGCGGCAGGCCCGGCACGCCCAGCGTCGCGTCCAGGCACCGGCCCGCGTCCACCAGCGGACGCAAGGTGTCCAGCGGCTGATCCCAGACACTCCCGCCCGGCGCGTCCTGCGGGTGCCCCACGCCGTCCAGCGCCAGCCACACGATCCCGCTCAAAGCGTCCTCACGGGCCCAGGATACGCCCGCATACCCTTGACCAATCCTGCATACCACGCTATAGTTTTGGACATCACCGCCCAAGAGGCGGCTTTTTTATTACCTGCTGCCCATCACGCTCGGCCAGTTGACGCATCCCCCCGCGGGCCAGAGCGCGGTAGCGTGCGGGCATGACCCGTGACCTGCTTCCCGGAACGCGTGTGGCGCTGCACGTGCCCCTGCCTGGGCTGGCGCAGGGCACGTGGGGCGTCGTGGTGGGCGGCACAGGCAGCGTGTACGACGTGAACTTCGCGGGGGTGGTACGCCCTGTGAACCGCGTGCATCTGAAAGTCGCCCGTGCGGACGCCGAGGCCCTTCCCCTCCCGGCCGCGCATGAGGACCTGAGCCCCTATGTGCAGTACGCGTGCGTGATGGGCAGTCGCGCCTTCGGGCTGGGCACGGACGCGTCAGACACGGATGTGCGCGGCTTCTACCTGCCGCCCGCCCGGCTGCACTGGAGCCTCGCAGGTGTGCCCGAGCAGCTGGAGTTCGAGGCGCCCGGCCGCGAGGACGTGTACTGGGAGGCGGGGAAGTTCGTGCGGCTGGCGCTGCGGGCGAACCCGAACGTGCTGGAGGTGCTGGCCTCGCCGCTGCCAATGACGGTCACGCCGGTCGCGGCGGCGCTGCTGGACATCCGGGACGCGTTCCTGAGTCGCCTGATCGTCACGACGTACGGCGAGTACGTCCGGGCGCAGCTGCGCCGCCTGGAGAACGAGCGGCGCGTGCACGGCGAGGTGCGGCTGAAACACCTCGTGCACCTGCTGCGCCTGCTGATCAGCGGCGCGCACGCCCTGCGCACCGGGGAGGTCCTCGTGGACGTCACGCCGCACCGGAACGCGCTGCTGGCCATCAAGCGCGGCGAGACGGGCTGGGCCGAGGCGGACGCGTGGCGGCAGGCGCTGCAAGCCGAGTTCGAGCAGGCGGCCGAGCGCACCCGCCTGCCCGAACGGCCCGACGCCGCGCGGGTCGAGGCATGGCTGCTGGACGCCCGGCGCGCTGCGCTCGACTGGTAGGCGTCCGCCCGGTGCCTCCGCCATCCGGCTCAGTGCGGCCCGCGCAGCTGGCCGATGCGGGCACGTTCAGGGCGCGGCTAGGCTGCCGGGCGGTGATGCTGCATGAGAGTCAAGTACCCCTCCACCCCACATCTGCCCTGGTCGCCCGGGCTTCAGAACGATGACCGCCGCATTCCGTCCCTGAGGGGCCTGGATGGACAGGAGGTGGTCGTCACCGAGAAGCTCGACGGCGAAAACACCAGCCTGTACCGCCACGACCTGCATGCGCGCAGCCTCGACACGCGGCCTCACCCGTCGCGGACGTGGGTGAAGGCCGAGCGGGGCCGCTTCGGGCATGAGATTCCGCCCGGCTGGCGGCTGTGCGGAGAGAACGTGTTCGCCGTGCACAGCCTGCGCTACGAGGCGCTGGCCGGGTACTTCTACCTGTTCAGCGTCTGGGACGACCAGAACGTGTCGCGCCCGTGGGCTGAGGTGCGGAACTGGGCGGCGCGGCTGGGCGTGCCCACCCCACGCGAGCTGTACCGGGGCGTGTGGGACGAGGCGGCCCTGCGGGCGCTGACCGTGGACACAGAGCGGACGGAGGGGTACGTGGTGCGCGTGACGGGCGAGATTCCGTACGCGCAGTTCGGGCAGCGCGTGGCGAAGTGGGTGCGGACCGGGCACGTGCAGACCGACGAGCACTGGCTGAACCGCCCGGTGGAACGCAACGGCCTGCGGGACGACCCGGCATGAGGGGGCCGGGTGGGGTGGAGGCACTCCTCGCGCAGCTGGAAGCCGGAGCGCCCGTACCGTTCGAGTCGATCAGTGCCGAGTTGACGCCTTTCGTGTCGCTGCTGGCCCAGCTGCCGGACACGCGGCAGGACCCGCAGTGGCACGCGGAGGGCAGCGTCGCGGCGCACTCGGCACTGGTGGTTCAAGGGGCTCACGAGCTGGCGGACGGGGCGGACCTGCGCGGGGAGCGGCGGGCCGCGCTGATCCTGGCGGCGGCGCTGCATGACGTGGGCAAGGCCCTGACGACCCGGGATGTGTCGGACGAACAGGGGGTTCTGCGGGTGCGTTCGCCGCAGCACGCGCGGCGCGGGCGGGACGCCCTGTCGTTCCGGCTGCTGGATTCTGGACTGCCGCCCAGCCTGATCCGGACCGTGCTGGCGCTGGTCGCCGCACATCACAGCCTGCACCGCGCGCTGGACGGCCACCTGGAACGGGGCGTGCCCGCGCTGGCGCGCCGCGCGCCGCTGCCGCTGCTGACCCTGCTGGCCCGCGCCGACGCGCGCGGGCGGGTGGTGCTGGGCGAGGACGCCCGCGTGGGCGAGGACACCGCGGACCTGCTGGAACTGGCCGCGCGGGAACTGAACGTCTGGGACGCGCCGCAGCCGCTGGCGGAGTTCCGGGCGCAGCTGCGCGCCCTGCTGCCCGGCGCGGACGACGACCTGCTGGCCCTGGCGCTGGGGCGCGGCGTGGCGGACTGGGAGGCGGGCGTGATCCACACGCCCCACGAGGCCGCGCAGCGCGTCCAGGCCGCTGCCCGGCAGGGGTTCCCGCGTCTGACGGTGCTGTGCGGGCCGTCCGGCAGCGGCAAGAGCACCCTGGCCGCCCAGATTCCAGGGGCGCGGGTGATCAGCCTGGACGCCCTGCGCGCGCAGCTGGGGCGCGGCGCGCAGGACCAGCGCATGAACGGGCAGGTCCTTCAGGCGGCCCGCGAGGCGTTGCGTGAGGGCCTGCGGCGGCGTGAGCATGTCGTGTGGGACGCCACCAGCCTGCGGCGCGATCAGCGGGCGCAGGTGCTGGGCCTGGGGCAGGATTACGGCGCGCTGACGCGGGTGTGGGTGGCCTGGACCCCGCCGGGCGTGGCGGCGCAGCGCAACGCCACGCGGGCGCGGGTGGTGCCGGGGGCGGTGCTGGCCGATCAGCTGCGCATGCTGGAATTCCCTGATCTCAACGAGGCGCATGAGGTCACGCTTCACCCTCCTGGAGGTGACGTATGGACGCTGGAATCACCTTTCCTCCTCAGCTGACCAGAGCCGTGCGGGAGCACGCGTTCCCGCTGGTGTTCGCGACGGTCAGTGGGGCGCACCTGTACGGGTTTCCCAGTGCGGACAGCGACTGGGACCTGCGCGGCGTGCACGTGCTGCCGCTGGCGGACGTGCTGGGTCTCAGGGAGGGGCCCGGCACCCTGTCCCTGGAGCGGGATGACGGGACCGTCGAGCTGGATCTGGTGACGCATGACGCCCATAAATTCGCGGGGCTGCTGCTGAAGCGGAACGGGTACGTGCTGGAGCAGCTGCTGTCGCCGCTGGTGGTCCACTCGTCAGCGGCGCACGCGGCGCTGGTGGCGCTTTCGCCGGGGGTGCTGACGCGGCATCACGCGGCGCACTACCTGGGGTTCACGGTGAACCAGTGGCGGCTGCTGGAGAAGGAGGCTCCCACCGCTCAGGGCGCGCGCGTGAAGCCGCTGCTGTACGCGTTCCGCACGGTGCTGACCGGCCTGCACCTGCTGCGCACCGGGCAGGTGGAGGCGAACCTGGGTGTGCTGAACGCCGGGGCGCGCCTGCCGTTCCTGGAGGACCTGATGGCGCTGAAACGTTCGGGCCGGGAGGCCGAACCGCTGCCGGAGCCGCTGGACACGTACCGCGCGGCGCACCTGCGGCTGCTCGCGGCACTGGAGGACGCCCCGCACACCACCCGGCTGCCTGGGGCCGTGCCGGCCGGGGTGCAGCGCGCGGTGAGCGACTGGGTCGTGCAGGTGCGGCTGGGGACCCTGCCCCTCACTGCACGTTGAAGGCCGAGGTGCGGGTCAGGATCACCGCGCCCTGCCGGTTCTGGACGCTCAGGGTCAGGCTGTGCGCGCCGGGGCCGAGCGTGGCGGGCAGCGTGAAGGCGTACGGCAGGGTCTGCCCGACCGGGACGGGCTGCCCGTCGAGGGTCAGCGTGACGCGCGCGGCGGCCTCCACCGTCTTGATCCAGAGGTTCCCGCCATGCGGCGTTCCGCCGGGGACGCTGGTGGGCAGCGCGCGTGGGGTGAGGGCCGCGCCGCTTCCGGGCCGCGCCAGGAACGCCGGGTGCGTGAGCAGTTCACGGAACGCGGCGAGTTTCTCGGGGCTGTCCAGCAGGCGGTAGTCGTTGCGGCGCGTGACGGGCCTGGGCTGCACGTATGGGCTGGTGAGCATGTTCAGGTCCAACCAGTTGATGTTCTTCACACGCGGGTATTTCAGCGCGGCGCCCCAGTACAGCTCGCGGAGTTTCGCGGCAGCGAACGCGGCGTACCCGGTGGCGGGCTGCGCGCCGCTGCGGCTGGAGGACGCGAACTCGCTGATCTGGATGGGGTGCGCGCAGGCGTAGCGGCGGTAGATGACGTCCAGCGCGTCCAGCGGGCTGTCGTTCAGGGCGCTGTCGCGGACGTTGCCGTTGCGAAACGGCGTGGCGTAGACGCTCAGGCCCACCCAGTCCACGGCGTCCGCGCCGGGGTAGTAGCGGTCAATGACGTCCAGGCGGGAACTCATAGGCATCCAGACCAGGGCCACGTTGGGCGCCAGTCTCTGCATGACGTCATGCACGAGGCGGAACTTGGCGCGGTACAGCGTGGGGTCGCGGCTCCACTCGTTGGCGGGGTCGTTGAACTCCCCGGCGAAACGCAGGTAGATGGGCGTGCCCGAGGCGCGGGCGGCCTGCGCGAAGGGAATCAGGGTCTGTTCGGTGATCTGCCGCAGTGGCAGGCCCGGTTCCAGCGCGATGTGCACGGCCATGCCCGCCTGCCGTGCCGCCCGCACCCAGCGGGTGGGGAAGGCCTCGCCGCGGCCGGAGGCGCGCAGCGTGAAGTACCGGAAACTCACGGCCAGTGGGGTGCCCAGGCGCGGGTCCACGCGCAGGGTCCCGGCCGGGGTCAGGGCCTGCTCGTCGGCGTAGCGGCCCAGCAGGATCCCGGCGGCTGGTTCCAGCCGGGCGGGCCGCGCGGCGCAGGTGGGCGCCGGGTCCGGGCTGAAAGTCGCGGGGGCTAGCAGGTACGCCTGGCCGTCCTGGCGGTAGCGGGCGGCGATCAGGTCGGTGGCGCGGGCGGTGTTCAGGTCGCCGCGCGCGCGGGCCAGGTTCGCGGCCTGCGTGTAGGCCTGCACGGCGCCGTCGTAGTCGCGCATCTGGGCGCGGGTGTCGGCCAGGGCGCGCCAGTTGGCGGCGGTGGGGTTCAGGGTGGTCGCCTGGAGGTACGCGGCGTGCGCGGCGGTCCACTGCCCGGCGCGGGCCTGCGCGCGGCCCTGCGCGTACCACTGGTCAGCGCTGCGGGGTGAGGTGGTGGCGGCGGCCGGGACGGCGAGCAGGGCGAGCAGGAGGACGGCGCGGCGCATTCCGCGCATGGTAGAGGCTGAGCACCGCATGAAGCTGCGGCGAAGCTCGCAGGATCAGCTTCGGGTCAGTTTCCACTCACGCGGGACGCCCGTCCGCTCCCGGAAGGCCGCTGTGCGAGGATACGGGGCGTGACCCTGACCGCCGCCCCCGACGTCATCGAGCTGCCCGCGCTGGCCCTGGTGCTGCTCGCGGGCGTGCCGGGCTCGGGCCGCCGGGCGTTCGCGGCGCGGCATTTCACACCCGGCGAGGTGTTCGACGCCCACGCCTTCCAGGAGCCAGCGGACCTGCACGCGGCGGTGGCGGCGCAGCTGGCCGCGGGTGAACTGGCGGTGGTGATCGCCCCGGCCACGCGCCCCGCCGAGCGGGCCCCCTGGTCGGCGCTGGCCCGCGAGCACGACGTGAAGGCGGTGGCCGTCCTGCTGGATGAGGAGCGCGCTGTGCTGGAGGCACGAACAGCGAACAGCCTGAGCCGCGAGGAGCTGATCGCACAGGTTTCGGAGCTGCGGCGCACGGCGGGTGGCCTGCGCGCCGAGGGCTTCCGTCAGGCGTGGCACCTGCGAGGCGCGCAGATCGCCCGTGTGGGCGTGCGGCGCGTACCGCTGCGGGTGGACCGCCGCGACCTGCACGGCCCGTTTGACCTGATCGGGGACGTGCACGGCTGCCTGAATGAACTGCGCGAGTTGCTGGCCTGCCTGGGCTACGCGGTGCAGGGGGATACGATGACACCTCCAGCGGGCCGCACGGCAATCTTCCTGGGCGACCTGACCGACCGCGGGCCGGACAGTGCGGGCGTGCTGCGCCTCGTGATGACCATGGTCGCGTCGGGCGCGGCGCTGTGCGTGATGGGCAACCACGACGAGAAGCTCCTGCGCGCCCTGAGTGGCAAGGCCGTCAAGGCGATGCACGGGCTGGACGTGACCCTGGCGCAGCTGGACGCGGCGGGCCCCGCGTTCCAGGGGCAGGTGCGGGCCTTCCTGGAAGGACTGCCCGCGCACCTCGTGCTGGACGGAGGTCAGCTGATCGCGGCACACGGGGGCCTGCCGGCGCACCTGCACGGGCGCGGGAGTGGCCGCGCGCGGAGTTTCGCGCTGTACGGGGACACGACCGGCGCGTACGACGAGCTGGGCCTGCCGGTACGGCGCGACTGGGCCGCCGGGTACGCGGGCGCGCCGCTGGTCGCGTACGGACACACGCCGCACGCCACGCCCCGCTGGGTGGGGAACACCGTGAACATCGACACCGGCTGCGCGTTCGGTGGGGCGCTGACCGCGCTGCGCTACCCGGAGCGGGAGACGCTCAGCGTTCCGGCCCGCGCCGTGTACGCCCAGCCGCCCCGGCCGCTTCCACCGGGCCAGCCGCCGCTGGCGTGACCTTCGCGGGCCACTGGGCCAGCAGCGCGCCCGCCAGGATCAGCGTGCCCCCCAGCGCCGCGCCGGGCCCCGGCGTCTCGCGCAGCACCGCGCCCGCCAGCAGCACCGTGAAGAGGGGCTCCAGGGTGCCCAGCAGGCTGGCGCGCGTCGCCCCCAGCCGCTGGATCGCGCCGTACAGGGTGGGCACCGCGATGATGGTGGGCAGCAGCGCCAGCGCCAGGATCGGCCCCCACTGCGCCGCCCCCTGCGGCACGCGGAACGTTCCGCCGAGCAGGCCCAGCGCCGCGAACACCAGCCCGCTGATCAGCGCCATGTGCGCCGTGGCCGCCAGGGCACTCACGCCGCCCAGCAGCCGCTCACTGGCCACCAGGTACGTGGCGTACAGCGCGCCCGCACCCGCCGCGAAACCCAGGCCCACGGCGTCCCGGTCCGCGGCGGACGGCAGGCCCACCACCAGGCCCAGCCCCACGCCCGCCAGCGCCACCGCGCCCAGCTGCGTGCGGCGCGGCGCGCGGCCCAGCACCCACGACAGCAGAATCACGAACGCCGGCGCGAGGTACAGCAGCAGCGACGTCGCGCCCGCCGAGACCCGCTCCAGCGCCCCGAAGTAACAGGTGGTCGCCAGGGTGTACAGCAGGCCCACGCCCAGCATCCGCGCCCGCTGCGCACCCGTGACCCCGCGCGAACTGACCGGCAGCAGCAGCGCCGCCACAATCAGGAACCGCCAGCCCAGCGTCGTGAAGGACGCCAGCCCCGCCTGACCCGCCAGTTTCCCCCAGATGCCCAGCGTTCCGAACGCCGCCGCGGACGTCACGCCCAGCAGCACGCCCCGGCGGACATCCAGTTCCCCTGCCCCTCTGCTCATCCGCCCGAGGGTACTGCCTCACCGTTGCCCGGGCACGGGTCGCGCTAGCCTGAGGCACGTGATGCGGCTTCCGTCTGTTTCGTCGACAACCCGGAACGGCACCGAGTCGTCAACTCCACGCCCGGAACCCGCGCGGCTCCTGCTCGCTCCGCTCGGTCCCAATCAGCGCGGTGCGCCGATCGGGACGGATGCTGGATGACCCCACCCGCCGCCCCCTCTCTGGAATCCTGGCTGGTGGTCGTGAATCTGCCCATTGGGCCGTGTGATTTCGCCCCGCCGCACGGCTGGACGGGCGCGGCGCCGCTGGGCTGTCGGGTGCTGGTGCCGTGGCGCGGCGCGCTGGAGGTCGGACTGGTCGTCGGGAGCGGCGACGGACGCGGCGGGCACCGATTGCGGGAGCCCGTGCACGTCCTCGACGACCCCGATGGCCCCTGGGTGACCCCGGCGACCGCAGCCGGCGTGCAGGGCTGGGCGGCGGACGCCCGCATTCCCGCCGGGCTGATCTGGGGGGACCTGCTGGGCGTGGGCTGGCAGGCTGAGGTGACGCACATGGTCCGCGCGGTGGAGGGCGCGAACCTGAGCATGTTCGCGCGCCGCCCGCCCACTGAACGCTGGACGGACGCGGGCGCGTTCCCGGACGCGCTGCTGGACGCCATCCGCGAGCAGGGCCTGCTGGAGGAACGCTTCACGCCCCGCCCCCGCATGCGCGGCGCGGTCGCCGCCCGCCCCCTGGACGAGGTGCCACTCGCCAGCCGCACCGCGACGGTCCTGAGGGCCGTGACCCCCGCCCCGGGGGGCCTGACGGCGAAGCAGGCACAGGCCGCCGCGTGGCTCTCAGCGCACGGCCCCTGCGACACGCTGAGCGGCTGGGCGAAGGGCGCGGGGGTGAGCAGCGGCGTGGTCACGGCGGCCCTGAACGCGGGCGGCGCCGAGTACACGCTGGTCGATGCCCCCCCGCCGCCCGCCTGGACGTGGCTGCACGAGCACGGCCCGGTGGACACGTACGCCGCGTGGGCGAACAGTGCCTCGGCGGACGGGGTGCCGCTGACCCCCACGCAGGCGGGCACGCTGGCCCTGCGCGGCTGGGCCGACACGATCGAGGTGCCGCAGCCCCCACCCGCCCTGCCGGAACCGTACCCGCAACCCGACCCCGCCGGGGCGCCCGACCCGCTGCCGGAGGCGCCGGTGTGGCGGCTGCACGGTGGCCGCGCCCGCGCGCGCTTCGCGCTGCTCGCCCCGCGCGTCACGCGGCTGCTCACGCAGGGGCGGGGCGTGCTGGTCCTGGCACCAGACCACGCGACGCTGCGCCGCGCCTGGGAGGGCCTCTCCGGCCTCGCCGCGCACGCGGGCACGGGGGCGGCGCAGCTCAGCGGCACCCTCAGCGAGCCGCAGCGCGCCCACACCTGGCAGCTCATCCGCACGGGCGCGGCCCGGCTCGTCATCGGCAGCGGGCACGCGCTGGCCGCCCCGCTGGACGACCTCGCGCTGATCGTCGTGCTGGAGGAGGCCAGCGACGCGCACAAACTCCTGAGTGGCAGCCGCGCGTTCCTGCCCGACCTCGCCACGCGCATCGCCGCCGCGCACGACGCCGCCCTGGCCCTGGTGGGCACCACGCCCGCCGCCGAGAGCGTCCCCCACCCCGGCGCGGTCCTCCCCCCGCCGCGCGCCCGCGTGCACGTCGTGGACTACGCCAACCCGCCCGAGCAGGCCGAACTGGGTCCGCTGTCCAGCGTGCACCTGCGCCTCGGGGACCAGGGCTACCCGCTCAGTCACGACCTCGCCCGGGTGCTGCGGCAGGTGCAGGAACGCGGCCGTCAGGCGGCCCTGCTCGCGCCCCGGCGTGGGTACAGCGCCCTGCTGCGCTGCCCCAGCTGCGACCACACCCCGCAGTGCCGCAACTGCGACGTGCCGCTGCGCTTCCACCGCGAGGGGCGGCAGCTCACCTGCCACCAGTGCGGGTACCACCAACCCATCCCCGAACGCTGCGATCAGTGCGGCGACCCCATGTGGCAGGCGCGTGGCCCCGGCACCGAATGGATCGCGCAGGAGGTGCAGAAACTCCTCCCCGGCTTCCCCGTCTACCGCCTCGACCGGGACCGCCAGGACGACCTGACGCCCCTGATGCGCGGCGAGAGTGGCGTCGTCATCGGCACGCAACTCCTGCTGTCCCACGAGCCACCGCCGGACCTCGCGCTGATCGGAGTCACCCTGGCCGACACGTGGCTGAACGTCAGCGACTTCCGCGCCTCGGAGCGCTACCACCGCCTGCTGCGCCAGCTCGCCGAGTGGCACCCCACCCGCGCCCCCATGCTGCTCGTGCAGACCTTCCAGGCGGACCACCCCGCCCTGAAAGTCATGGTGGACGGCCGCGACACCCTCGCGTACCCCGCCGCCGAGGAACGCGCCCGCGCCGCCCTGAACTACCCCCCGCACGCCCGCCTCGCGCAGATCGAGATCAGCGCCCGCGACCAGCACCGGGCCCAGACCGCCGCGCAGGACCTCGCTGACGCCCTCCACGGCGCCGGCGCCACCGCCCACGAGGTCCTCGGACCCGCGCCCAGTCCCGTCGCCCGGGTGCGCGGTGTGTATCCCTACCACCTCTTCCTGCGCGCCCGGAACGACACCCGCCTCGGCGAACTCCTGCGCATCCTCGACACCCGCACCTGGAAAGCCAAGATCCGCGTGGACGTGAATCCCAGAGGCGGGCTGTAGGCAACGTCAGTCCAGCAGCGCGAACCCGCTTCAGTTCACCCAGGGAAGATTGACATGAACATTGGGATCAAGGTCGTTTATCAGGATTCAACCGCCATCATCTTCGAGTCCCCGCTGCGCGCGTATCCCAGTCTGGCCATTCAGGGTGATCGTCTGGCCCTGCTGGCTATCAGAACGCAGGAGGTTCTCGACTCGCTCCGACGGGGAGAGATCAGCGAGGAGAGCCTTGACCTGCTGGAGAACGTGGCGGACACCTTGACTCACATTGATCAGCTGTACCGGGAACACGGCGAGCGTTCATAGCTCAACCTGTCACCTCGGGTACAGGTTCGCCGCCCATCTGGCGTTCCAGGGTGGCGTACGCGCCGCCGCGCCTGCGGAGGGTGTCGGGGTGGCCGTCCTCGACGATGACGCCGCCTGCGAGGACGATGACGCGGTCGGCGGTGCGGGCGAGGCTGGGGCGGTGCGTGACAATCAGCGCGGTGCGGCCGCGCGTGAGTTCGTCCAGCGCGGCGACGACCTGGGTTTCGCTCTCGGCGTCCACGGCGCTGGTGGGTTCGTCGAGCAGCAGCAGGGTGGGCTGGGCCAGCAGCGTGCGGGCGATGGAGAGCCGCTGGCGCTGCCCGCCGCTGAGGCGCACGCCGCGTTCCCCCACGACCGTCTGAAGGCCCTCGGGGAGCGCGTGGACGAAGGTGTGGGCGTGCGCGGCGCGCAGGGCCGCCTCGACCTCGGCGTCAGTGGCGTCCGGGCGGGCGTAACGGACGTTGTTCAGCACGGTGTCGTGGAACAGGAAGGTGTCCTGCGCCATGACGGCGGCGTTCTCGCGCAGGCTGCGCAGCGTGAGGTCCCGCAGGTCGTGCCCGTCGAGTGTAACGAGGCCCTCTTGCGGATCGAAGGTGCGGGTGACGAGGGCGAGGAGGGTGCTCTTGCCCGCGCCACTCTCGCCAAGGAGGGCGACGCGCTGTCCGGCCGGGATGTGCAGTGTCACGTCCCGCAGGATGGGCCGGGCCGGGTCGTACCCGAAGGTGACTCCCTCGAAGCGCAGGTCGCCCCGCACGGGCTGCAGCAGGGGCCGGGCACCGGGCCGGTCCTGCACGGGGACGGGCGCGTCGAGTACCTCGAACACCCGCCGCCCGCTCGCCTCGGCCCGCTGGAGCAGGTCGCCGATGTTCACGAGGTCGTCGATGGGGCCATAGAAGTACCGCCCGTACCCCCGGTACGCGAGCAGGCCGCCGAGCGTGAACTGCCCAGCCATGATCAGCCACGCGCCGCCGCCCAGCATGATCACGTTCCCTAGGTTCCCCACGAAGCGCGCGCGGGGGAAGGCGCGGTTGCGGATGGTCACGGCCTTCACGCCCTCGGCGTACAGGTCATCCCCGAGGGCGCGGATGCGGTCGGCCTCGGCGTCCTCGCGCGCGAAGCCCTGCACCACGCGGATGCCGCTCAGGCGGTCCGTGATCAGCGCGCTCAGGTCCCCCAGGCGGGCGCGCGCCGCGCGGTACGCGGGCCGCACCGTGCGGGCGTAGCGGCGCAGCATCAGCGCCACGGCGATCATCGGCAGGGTCGTCAGAACGCCCAGCAGCGGCTGCAGCGCAATGAAGATGCCAATTACCCCGATCAGGCGCAGGGCGTTCGCCAGCACGGCGTCCGTGCCACGCACCAGCACGTCCTGCAGCGCGTCCACGTCCCCGGTCACGCGGGCGATCAGGTCCCCGGTGCGCTGCCCCTCGAAGTACGCCGCCGACTGCCCCTGCAACTTCCGGTACAGGGTGAGGCGCAGGTCGCGCGTGAACGCCTGCCCGGCCCGCTCCAGCAGCAGCCCCCGCCACGCGGACAGCGCCTGCTGCACGCCGAACACCGCCACCAGCAGGACCAGCTGCCACCCGATGAACGTCCAGTCGCGGTTCGCGATCCCGTGGTCCACCACGCGGATCCACACGAGCGGCGGGTATAGTTCCGCCGCCACGCTCCCCAGCAGCAGCAGCAGCCCCACGGTCACCGTGCGGCGGTACGGACTGAGCAGCCCGTACAGGCGGCGCAACACGGACGGGGAGGAGGCAGGCATGGGCCCGAGGCTACGCCACCCGCGCGCCCGCACCTGTGAGGAGTCCCGCCTTCCCCGTTCCATTTCCCGCGTCGGTCACCTCGTATGCTGCGCGGCATGACGAGTGCGCGGCCGGATGACCGGATTCCTGTGGTGGTGGTGGGCGGCTTTCTGGGGGCCGGGAAGACGACGCTGGTGAATCACCTGATCCGGTCGCTGCCGCACCGGCTGGGTGTAATCGTGAACGAGTTCGGCGCGCAGGGCGTGGACGGCAGCCTGATCGAGCGGCTGCAGGACGACGTGACGGAACTGACCGCCGGGTGCCTGTGCTGCACGGGCCGCGATGACCTGCTGCGCGCGCTGGTGACGATTGCCATGCGGGAGCAGAAACCGGACGCGGTGATCGTGGAACTTTCGGGGGTGGCAGACCCGACGCCGGTCCTGACGACGCTGCTGGAACGTTCGGTGCGCGCGGCGTTCCGCGTGACGACGCTGGTGGCGGTCGTGGACGCCCGGCACGCCCTCCAGACGCTGCGGGAGCATCCGGAGGCCGCGCGGCAGCTGGCGTACGCGAACGTGGTCGTGCTGAACAAGACCGACCTGGCCGACCCGGCTTTGCTGGACCACGCGCAGGGCGTGCTGCGCGGCGTGAACCCGCTGGCGGACATCAAGCGTGTGGAGCAGGGCCAGATTGACGCGGAAGCGCTGCTGGCCCGCGACGATTTCGACCCGCGCGTGCTGGACGGCGTGGATACCCGCGCGGCGCACACGCCGGGCCTGAAGTCCTTCACGCTGCGCGCCGACCGCCCCCTGGACCCGTACGCGTGGCAGCGCTTCATGACCGACTACCTGCTGTCCCGCCCGGCGGAGGTCCTGCGCGCCAAGGGGTTCCTCGACCTGTTCGGGTACCCGCAGCGCATCCTGTTCCAGGCGGTACGCGACCTGTTCACCGCCGACGCCTGGGAGGCTGGTGACGGCACCTCCGAACTCGTGGTGATTGGCCGTGGCCTCGACCGCGCGGAATTCGAGGCCGCATGGGCCGCGTGCCTGACGCCCGACCCCCACGACCTCATCCCGGACTGAATCAGAAAGAGGCCCCTGCGATAAGGGGCCTCCTTCCTTCTGGCGTTACTTGCCCTGCTGGGCGAGTTTCAGGTAGTAGGCGCTGCTCTTGTCGATGGGGTCCAGCGCGACGGCCTGGGTGTACGCGGCGGCCGCGCCGGGGTAGTCCTTGCGTTCGTAGCGGGTGCGGCCCAGCCACGCCCAGGCCTTGGCGTACCTGGGGTTCTGGGTGGTGGCAGCCTGGAAGCCCGCTTCAGCGGCCGCCTTGTTCCCGGCGGCGTACTTGGCGTAGGCGTCGCGGTAGGTGCGGACCGCTTGGAGGCCGTACGTCTGCGCTTCCTGGGCTAGGGCGAGGTTGTACCTGTCGCTGGCGGTCGCGCCGGGCAGGGCACCCAGGGCCGTATACGCGTCCAGGGCGGCCTGGGTGTTGTTCAGCTCCAGCGCGAGGCGGCCGGCTTCGCGATGCGCGTCCGCGAAGTTGGGGGCGCTGCGGGCGGCCTCCTGGAATCCGGCGAGGGCCTGCGCCTTGCGCCCGGCGTCCAGGTCGCCGTACGCGCGGCTGAAGGTGCGGGTGGCGGCGGGACCGTACTGCGCGGCCTTGTCGGTCAGCGAGCGGAAGTACGTGAGGGTCTTGTCGCCGGGGTTCAGCGTCAGCGCGCGGTCGTACAGGGTGCGGGCCTGGGTGTACTGACCGGCTTCCAGCGCAGTGCGGGCGGCCCAGGTGGCGCAGGGGGCGCTGGCGGGGTCGAAGGTCAGGCAGGTGTCGAAGAACTTCGCGGCCTGATCGGGCTGGTTGCGGGTGTACGCGGCGTACCCGAGGTTGTACTGGACCGTGGCGGCGCTCTTCGCCTCAGGAGTGTTGCGCGCGGCGTTCGGGGCCGCCTGGAAGTAGGCGGTCCAGGCGAGTTCCGCCTGTTTCCAGAAGCCAACCTCGGTGTAGATGGCGGCGCGGAGTTTCAGGTACTCGGGGTTGCCGGGCGCAGCGGCGACGGCGGCCTCGGCGGCGGCGGCGGCCTGCTTCCAGAGGGTCTGGTCTATATTCGCGCTGTCCTTGGGGTAGGTGGCGCGGGCCTTGTCGGCCAGGGCACGGGCGTCGGCGGCGAGCGCGGCGGGCGTCTGCGTGGTCGTGCTGGTCTGCGTGGTGTCGGTCTGAGCCGTCTGTGCAGAGGCGAGTTGCAAAGGCGCGGTCAGGGCCAGGGTGGCGGTCAGGGTCAGTAGGTTGAGTCGCATGAGGGGCTCCTTGAATGCAGGACGGGGCTTGAGGGTCGTCTGGTCATGTGAGCAGGTCAGCCTGACGCTGGGGGGCCGGATTCCCTAAGGCGCACTTCACGCTTCACCTACCCGTCTGCGGGCATCTGGAAGGCAGGGCAGGGTCGCTTCTGGGGGCGTTCTGGTAAAACAGGAGCATTGTGAGCGACCCTGCCTCCCCCCGCGTGTACCCCCTGCGCCTGTACGGTGACCCCGTCCTGCGCCGCAAGGCCAAACCCCTCCAGGCGACCGACACCCTGACCGTCCCGGGCTTTGAGCCGCAGACGGTGCGTCAGGTGGCGGACACCATGCTGGAAACGATGTTCGAGGCGCACGGCGTGGGGCTGGCCGCGCCGCAGATCGGCCTACCCGTGCGAATGTTCGTGGCGGTCGAGTACGAGGACGACGAGGAGGAGAACGAGGGTCAGGAGAAGCCCCTGAAGTCCCGCGTGCTGCGTGATTTCGTGATGCTCAACCCGGTGCTGCGGGTCATCGACAAGAAGAAGGACCGTTCGTACCAGGAGGGCTGCCTGAGCATTCCCGGCATCTACGAGGAAGGCGTGCCGCGCGCCCGCGCCGTGCAGGTGAGCTACACCGACCTGGACGGCGTGGCCCGCGTGATCGAGGCGGATGATTTCCTGGCGCGGGTGTTCCAGCACGAGGCCGACCACCTGGACGGCGTGCTGTTCCTGGACCGCCTGCCCGCCGAGGTGACCGAGGATTACCGCAAGGAGCTGCTGGCGATCCAGCAGAAGTCCCGCACGTTCCTGAACGATCTGGCCGCGCACGAGCGGCAACGCAAGGCGGGCCTTTGACCGGCGGCGGGCCGCGCGTGGCGTTCTTCGGCTCGCCCGCGTTCGCGCTGCCGGTGCTGGACGCGATCCGCGAGCACTTCGAGGTGGTGCTGGTCGTGACGCAGCCGGACAAGCCGGTGGGGCGCGGCCTGAAGCTGACGCCGCCACCCGTCGCGGCCCGCGCGGCCGAGCTGGGCCTGCCGCTCGCGCAGCCTAAAAAACTGCGGGGGAACGCGGCGTTCGAGGTGACTCTGCGTGAGTCCGGCGCGGACGTGGCCGTCACCTGCGCGTACGGGAAGATCCTGCCCCTCAGCGTGCTGGAGGTCCCCCGCTACGGGTTCCTGAACACCCACACCAGCCTGCTGCCCGCGTACCGGGGCTCCGCGCCGATCCAGTGGGCGCTGATCAACGGTGAGGCGGTGACGGGCACGACGATCATGCAGACCGACGAGGGCATGGACACCGGCCCGGTGCTGCTTCAGGAGGCGCTGCCGGTCGCGCCCGAGTGGACCAGCCTCAACCTGGCGGACGCCCTGAGCGCCCAGGCGTCGCGGATGATCGTGCAGGCGCTGTCCGACTTGGACGGCCTCTCCCCCACCCCGCAGGACGAGGCGCAGGCCACGCACGCGCCCATGCTCGTCAAGGAGGACGGCTTCGTCCGCTGGGGCGACACCGCCGCGCAGATCGTCAACCGCTCCCGGGGCGTGGCCGCGTGGCCGCAGACGACCGCGTTCCTGGGCGGCGCCCGCCTGAAACTCGGCGGCCTGAGCGTCACCGCCGGGTCCGGCCAGCCTGGCGAGGTGCTGGGCGTCAGCGAGGACGGCCTGACCGTCGCCGCGCGCGAGGGGGCCGTGTTGATCCGCACCGTGCAGCCCGAGGCGCGCAAAGCTCAGCCCGCGCACACCTGGGCGCAGGGGGCAGGCGTGACGCGCGGCACCCAGTTCGACCTGTGGGAACCGACCCCAAGCTGAGCCCGTACCCGGGGGCATGAGCCTCGCCTTCCCCCTGACGCTGGAATTCAAATTCAGTCTCTTCACCGAACTGCGCGTCACCGATGCGCGCGGGCAGCTCGTCGCGGTCGTCAAGGAGAAGACCTTCAGCGTCCGCGACGAGGTCCGCATCTACCGCGACGAGCAGAAACAGGTGCAGACCCACCGCATGAAAGCCAAGGGCTTCCTCGCGGGCGCTCTGGACTGGAAGGCGTCGCGCCTGATTGAGCGGATGGACGGCACGCCCGTCGGGGCGCTCCAGGCGCAGGGCATGCGGACCCTGTGGGCTGCCGGTTATGACCTGCTCGGCCCGAACGGCGAGCCGCGCTTCGCCATCCGTGACGACCACCCCTGGCTGGGTCTGATCGAAGGCGCGCTGGACGCCATTCCCTTCGTCGGGGACTTCATCGCCATGGGCTTCGACTACCTCGTGAACCCCACGTACACCGTCACCGACACGGGCGGGCAGGCCGCGTACCGCGTGCATAAGAAACGCAGCTTCATGGCCCGCCGCTTCACGGTCGAGGAACTCCAGCCGCGCACCGGGCAGGACGACGAACTGGTCCTGTTAGGCCTTATCCAGCTGATCCTGCGCGAACGCGAACGCGGCTGAGCATGTACCGCGAAGACCAGCAGACCACTGAGGCGCTGCTGGCCTTCCTGAAGGCGTACCACCAGACCCTCGGGGCCGAAATTATCGGCACCCGCTGGGCTGACCTACACCCGGAAGGCCACCCACTGCCCCTCTGTCCTCTCATCCGCGCCGTCCACCAGGAAGGCGAGGCACTGGCCCGCGCGCACCTCGGCTGAGCCTCACCCCTTCCAGGCGGGGACGTTCTCGCCGTACTGCGCGTAGGCGTCACAGCGGTCCCGCAGGACACACACCCCGCACTTCGGGTCGTACCAGGAGCAGACCCGCTGCCCGTGCCGCAGCAGGTTCACGTGCAGTTCGTACAGGAACGGCGGATCGGGCGGCAGCAGCTTCAGCAGCGCGCGGTGCGCGGCCTGCTCGCCCATCCTCGGAATGGCACCCACGCGGGTCGTGACGCGGTGCACGTGCGTATCCACCGGGAACACCGGGCGGGCGTAATTGAACAGCAGCACCAGACTGGCGGTCTTGATGCCCACGCCGGGCAGGTCCGTCAGGAACTTCAGGGCGTCCTTGACCGGCAGATCGCGCAGGTGATCGAGGTCGTACCCGCCGGGCGAGTCGCGCAGCGCCACCAGGGTCGCCTGGATGCGCGGGGCCTTGCTCTCTGGGTAGTTGCTGCGCTGGATGGCGTGCGCGACCACCTCGGTCGGCGCGGCAATGATGGCGTCCCAGTCACCCAGCGTGCACAGCTCCTGGTACGCGGCCTCCTCGTCGGCGTGCGTGGTGCGCTGCGAGAGGATCGTGCTGATCAGTTCGTGCAGCGGCTCCCGGCGGGGCTTCAGGGGCCGCTCACCGTACTCGGGCCGTAGCGTGTCCTTCATCCACACGAGCAGCGCGGCCCGCTCGTCATCCGGGCGGGCCACGTTCAAAGCAGTCGGATCGGTCACGGCCTCAGGACTGGCCGGGCGTGCTGTCGTCCTCCACCTCGTCCCGTCCACCCTCGGCCGGCTCGGGCTTTGCCGCCGGATCAATATTCGGGTCCTTCCCACGGTCCTCAGCCGGAATGGCGTGGCTCTGCCCTTCAGCGGGGCTGGTGTTCGCAGGGTCGTATCCGGTCTTCTGCTCGTCACTCATGCCCTCCAGCTTGCGCGCCCCACCGCCCCACCGCCAGAGAGTGGCGTAAAGGAACGTTCATGGCCGCCCGGGAGACCCTGGCGGGATTCCCCGCAACCCGTTCCAGCGTTCCCTGGCCATTCCTGACTGGGCCGGCACACTCAGCTCACCTCGGACCAGTGGGTAGACCAGTGCTCCCCGGTCATCAGCAGGCACACAGGAGATCCCCATGAACATCACCAACCAGACTGCCCGTTCCGTCACCGCTGCGCTGCTCGGCACCCTTCTGCTCGCCTCATGCAACACCACGCCCGTCCCACAGGACAACGCCCCCCCCCTCACCGCGCAGCTGCTGCTTCCAGAAGAACCCATCTGCGACGCGACGTCCCTGGAATGCCCGGGCACCGGCGGTGGCGGCGGACCCTCATTCACGTACTGGACGCTTGGGCAGGTCGCCACCATTGACGCCCGCGCGGCGTACACCGTGAATCTCGCGCTGGGCAGCGTGGCGCAGTACCAGCAGGAGTACAACCAGCATCACACCGCTCAGGTCAATACCATCAACGGGGCGCCCAAGCCCACCAACTGGGATGACATTGCCAACGCCGCCACGCCGTACGCGGGGCTGAACTGGAGTCAGGACGGCTGCTCCGCGCCCTGGTACGCGGCGCTGCTGACCTTCGGTATGACGGCCCTGTATTCACAGACCTTCGACTCTGCCTGCCGCCTGCACGACTTCGCGTACCGCAACATCGGCCGGTTCTCTAATGCCGCGCAGGTGGCGAGTGGACAGACAGCCCTGGTGGATCAGAATGCCCTGCGGGCCGAAGTTGACGCCCGATTCCGCGCGAACATGATCGCCATCTGCGAGAAGAAGGACTGGATCATGCGTGGCACCTGCAAGAACTGGGCCAACACCTTCGCGGACGCCGTGCGCAAGCACGGGCAGTCCAGCTGGCAGATCTGGAGTTTCGACGGGCTGTAACGCCCCTTCTCCGCGCCCCCACCGCTGCACAGGACGGTGGGGGCGTCCTCGTCCGGACAGCGCGGCGTCCAGACGACACATCACCACCTCACCGAGAGGGGCTCCCAAGGGTGCTCCGTCTTGTCAGGACGCTCCCCTGTGGCGTCCAACTGAGGTGGTCGCAGCGGTGGTCAGCTCTGCCGGGCGGGGCTCGCCGAGCAGAGCTGACCACCGCTGTCCCAGACTGGTGCTCGCTCTACGGGGCCGCTCAGTACGACCGTTCTGGCGCCGGGATGCGCGGCGCGCACTCCACGGGAAAGCACCCTGTCACAGCCCCCGCCTTCCGGATGTTCGGACCCAGCCACCGGCGCCGTGTCACCACGGCGCGAGGCCACGTGACGTTCTGCTCTGGCTGTCACAGGGCGAACCGCTGTGATAGGACGCGACCTCAGACACCTGCGGCTCTCAGGTCCCTCAGAGAGCAGCGGAGCGCAGTGCGTCCCGGGCGTAGGCGGCTTTCATTTCATCCGCATCTGGCACCCGGTGGCGAGAGGGCAAGGGCGCGCCGCCCCCCGGTACTAGGTCCGGGGGACGGCGCGCAGAGGAAGCCCAGGAGCTTACCGGATGGTGCCGTTGGCTTTGTTCACGGTGAACTGGTAGACCTCGGCGGAGTGGCAGCTGGTGCAGCCGGTGGCGGGTGGGTCGTAGACGGTGTTGCCGTTGGCCGTGACGGCCAGGTCGATGTTGCGGCGGTAGCTGCTGAACAGGCCGCTGGGGCGGTAGGCGATGCTGCTGACCTTGATGATGGTGTCGCCGACGGGGTTCAGCTGGCCGGTGATGTCCAGGGTGCCGTTGCCGCCGAGGGTGCCGATGCGGGTGCTGGCGCCGCTGTTGGGGTCGTACTTGTACACTTCGACGCTGCCCTGCACGCTCGTGAAGTTCAAGGTGACGTTGGTGTAGCCGGTGGGGTTGGTGGGACCGCCGCCGCCGGGAAGCGTGCCGTTCCAGCAGCCGATCTGGCGTTTCCAGTCCACGACGCGGGCCTGCCAGGTGCTGGAGGTGATCAGGGGGAAGGCGACGCCTGCGTCGGCGCGCACGCCGGCGTCCAGGCAGGCGCTGTAGCTGCCCCCCGTAGGGCCGTAGGTGGCGTTGGCCTGTCCCTCGGCGAAGGCGCGGGCGTGCACGAACACCTGTGGGCCGCTGGTGGAGGCGCTGTACAGGGCGAGGATGCCCTTGGCGCCGAGGTACGCGCCGACCTGCGCGCTGCCGGTCACGGTGGGGGCGGGCGGCGCGTTGAAGTTCCAGTTGCTGCTGTTGATACCGCTCCAGCCGCTGCCCTTGTTGTACTCGACGCCGTAGCGGCCGTTGAAGGACTGCGTGGCCTCGTAGCGGAGGGTCGCGGTGATCTGGCCGTTCGTGCCGACGGTAGGGACCAGGATGGGCGTGATCACGACGGGGACCGGGCCGATGAAGAAGGTGAGGGGGCTGAACACGATCTGCCACTGCGTGAGGTCCTTGTCGATGTTCCACCCGTAGGAGCCTTTGCCTTCCAGGGTGGCGCGGGCGCTTTCGGTGAGTTCCACCCCGGCGTCGAAGCGGCGGACGCTGAACCAGCGGATGCTGGCGTTGATGAACGCGTCGGCGCGGGCGCTGAGCTGGCCGTCCAGGGTGACGTAGTTGGTGCTGGGCACGCGGCTGCGCAGGCCGCTCGCGGCGCCGTCGTCGCAGCCAAGGTCGCGGGCGGCGTGATCGTACAGGCAGAAGGGGTTGCGGCTGAAGTTGAAGAAGTTGAAGGTCTTCTGCGCGCTGAGGGTGTTCTCCTGCGCCTGGATCATGGCGCCGGATTTCTCGTAGTCGATCATGCTGGAGTCGAGTTTCACGGCGGCGTCCAGGTCGCCGTCCTGAATGACTTCCTCCAGGGTGATGTCGCCTAGGTAGACAGTGGTGGTCTCGCCGTGGTTTTCGATGGCTTTCACGCGGCCCAGCACGCCGCCGGGCGCGGCCTCGGTGGGGCGGCTGACGAGCGCGGCGCCCTCTTTCAGGTCCTTCAGGATGGGGCTGTCGCTGCGCAGGGTCAGGGTGCGGCCGTCCTCGGAGGCGTTCAGGAGGCCCAGGCGGTCCTGGGCGCCCAGGACGCGGGTGGTGTCGGGGATGACGGCGTCGAAGCGTTCGCCGTCGCTGTTCCAGGGGTTGGCGTTCTGGCCGTCCACGGCAATCCAGAAGCGCGTCTCGGGGCTCAGAGTGCCGTCAGCGGTGAAGCTCCAGCTGCCCCCGTCCGTGGAGGCCATGCGCCAGTTCGCGCCGAATTCCGTGGCGCAGAACGCGTCGGCGGTCTTGCGGGAGGTCAGGGCGGTTCCGCTGACGGGTGGGGTGGCCCTCACCTCACCGCCCGCCCAGCTGCTGGTTTCGAGGCTGGCGGTGTCCGGGGCCACGCGGTCATCCACGTTCAGGCACAGCAGGGGCAGGTCGGCGGTGGCGCTGGTGTCGCCGCGCTCGGGGTTGGTGGCGGCGTCCGCGCCGACCTGGGTGAAGTCGCCGTCCTGCTTCAGGACGCGCCAGGTGGTGCCGCGCCAGGCGTCGCTGACGTCCAGCGTGCTGATGTTCTGCACCTTCCCCTGAGCGGGGGCCAGGCCGCCGGGTTTCGTCAGGCTGGTGGGGGTGCCGGGCTGGGGCGTGCTGGGGGCGCCGCAGGAGGCGAGCAGGACGGTCAGGGACAGCAGGGACAGGGGCAGGTGTTTCATGAGTCACTCCGGGGTGGGTGGGAATGCGGGGTTGTATGGGCGGTGAACCGTGGCCCGGTGGGCTGGATTCATGACCAGAGTGTGCGGAGGCCGCCTGGAACGCTTAGGGAAGGCGCGTGGTTCCGGCTGACGTTTCCCTGAGGATTCCCTCCGGGGGCCGCGCTACACTGGGGCATCCATGACTGCTGTCCTCAGACGTTCGGGCGTGCCGCGTCCCGCCCGGTTCGAACGGCCCCGCACGCCGCTGCTGGGCGTGCTGTCGGACGCGCTGGACGTGCCGCTGGTGGTCCTGAGCGCCCCGACGGGGTACGGGAAGACCACGCTGCTGGCGCAGTACGCGCGCTTCACGCCGCGCCGCGTGGCGTGGGTGCGGGTCACGGACGAGCACGAGGGGCCCGTGAGCCTGCTGTCGCGGCTGGCGGCGACGCTGCCGGAACTGGCGCCGCTGGCCCACGCCGATCCGCGCACGCCCCCCGGGACGCTGCTGCATCAGCTGGGCGCGTTGCTGAGCAGCGTGGATGACGGCCTGGACCTGATCGTGGACAACGTCAGCAGCGAGGCGCAGCGCACGTGGCTGGCGCAGCTGGCCGACCTGCTGGAGGAAGGGCACCGGCTGCTGATCAGCACGTACAGCACCGACGGGCTGCGGCTGGCCCGGCGCCTGGCGGACGGCCTGGCGGTTGTGCTGGACGCGGCCGACCTGGCGTTCACAGAGGCTGAGGTCACGGCGTACCTGCAGGAGCGCGGCGGGCCCCTGTCCGCCGGGGACCTGGCGCACCTGGGCGGCTGGCCGGCCGGGCTGGCGCTGGCGGCCTCTGGGTCATCCCGGCATGCGGTGGCCGAGGATCTCGTGCTGGACGCCCTGGCGACCCTCCCGGCGGGGCTGGCGGGCCAGCTGAGCGCGCTGGCCCCCCTGGACGTGTGGACGGAGGCGGACGCGGCCCTGGTCGCGCCGGACCTCCCGGCGGGATGGCTACTCGCGGTGCAGCGGGCCGGCCTGCCGGTCCTGGCACTCGGGCAGGGCGCGTTCCGCCCGCACGGGCTGCTGGTCAGCGTGCTGGAGACGCAGTTGCGGCGGGCCCCGGACGCCGCCCGGCGCGCGCAGGGGCAGGCGGCCCGTCTGGCCGAGGCCCGCGGTGACGCAGAGCGCGCCGCCGCGCTGTATCTTCAGGCGCAGGAGCCCGAGGCCGCGCTGCGGGTGGCGACCCCGCTGGTGTCGGTGTACCGCGACCGCGGCGAACTGCACCGGACGCGCGCGCTGCTGGAGGCGTTCGGTACTCACCTGAGTCCGGCGCTGCGGGAGCGGCTGGCGTGGGCGCAGATCGAGACGGGCGCGCCCGCGCAGGGCGGCGCGACGCTGGAGGCGCTGCACGCGGCCGGGCAGCTGAGCGCGTCGGGTCTGGCGTCCCTGGCGATGCTGCGCGGACGGCAGGGCGACACGGCGCAGCAGTACGCGCTGTCCCGCGAGGGCCTGGCGCTGGACGGCCCGCTTACCCCGGCGCTGTTCTGGCCGTTCGTGCAGGCGGCGCTGCGCCTGGGGCACTTCGAGGAAGCTGAGGCCAAGGCGGCGCGGCTGCGCCGCTGGGCCCTGCGCGATCAGGACGCCGTGCGTCAGGCCGAAGCGTGGCACCTGCAGGCGCTGGTGTGGCGCCAGACCCGCCCGCCGCAGGAGGCGGCGCAGGCCCTGGCTCACGCGCGTGAGGCCTACGAATCGCTGGGCTGGCAGGGGCGGGCGGCGACGCTGCACCTGGATGAGCTGGAACTGGCGGTGCGGGCCGGCACGTGGCCGGAGGACACCGCCCTCACGCTCGGCGCGCTGGAGGGGCGGCTGCCGCCGGAGATGCCGGTGCTGCACCTGCGCCGCCTGAACCTGCTGGGCGCGGTGCAGGCCCGCCTGGGGCAGGCGGCGGCGGCCGAGCGGACCCTGCGCTCGGCGCTGGCCCTGGCGCGCGAGGCAGGCGTGCACCTGGGCAGTTCCGGGCTGAGCCTGACCCTGGCGGACGCGCTGCTCGCGCAGGGCCGCCCCGCCGAGGCGCTGGACTGGTTGCAGGAGGAACCGGCGGGAGGCTCTTCTCTGCTGCGGACCCTGCTGGTGGCGCAGGCCACCGGGCAGCCGTGCGCCTTCACGGAAGCGGAACTCCAGGCGGAACCGGACGTGTACGTGCGGGAGCGGGCGCGCGCCGCCAGCGGCGCCCTCAGGCCAGACGTGAAGGCGCCGGTGACGGCCACGTCCACTGCGGGGCCGCTGACGTTCCCACTGCGCGTGGTGACACTGGGCGACTGCCGCGCCACCCTGAACGGCCAGCCAGTAAAGCTGGGGCTCGCCAAGGCCCGGGAGCTGCTGGCGTGGCTGGCGCTGCACCCGTCCGGCTCGCGCGATGAGCTGGTCACGGCGCTGTGGGACGGGTCCGCCGAGGACCGCCACGTGGAGTACTTCCGCGTGACCGTCCGTCGCCTGCGCAGCGCCCTGCGCGAGCACGTCCCCGAGGGCCTCGATCCCCTGCCCTACGCGGATGGCCGCTACCGCCTGAGTGACCACCTGACCGTCAGCGTGGACGCCCTGGACCCGCCGGGACCCGCTGCACTACAGCCGTTCCTGCCGGGCGTGGACACCGAGTGGGCCGACGTGTACCGGCAGGGTCACACGCGGCGCGTGTCGCAGGCGCTGCTGGAACAGGCTGCGGCCACCCCGCCTGCCGAGGCGATCGAGGCGTACCAGGCGCTGCTGCACCTGGATCCGCTGCTCGGTGACGCGCACGAGGGTCTGATCCGGACCCTGCACCGGCAGGGGGACGCGGCGCGCCTGACCCTGGCCCTGAGCACCTACGAGCGTCTGCTGCGCGCCGAGTACGGCGCCGACCTGCCTGACGCGCTCCGCCAGCTGCGCCCCGCCTGACCCGGGTGGACGCCAGATTCCCTGGGATTCCCTGATCGTTCCCAGCGCACGCGCGATGCTGCGCGGCAGAGGAACCCCCCATGACCAAGACCCTGCGCCTCCTGCTCCCCCTGACCACCGCCGCCCTGCTCGCCTCCTGCGCTACCACTGCCGCGCCGTCACCGGACAGCCCGCGCCTGACGGCTCAGGACGGCAAGTACAACATCGACATCTGCCCCTCCTGCGGCCGGCCGGGCCTGGGGGCGTGGGTGGCGCCCGCGCCGCAGGCGGCCCTGTCCATCATCCGGGACGGCGAGGAGACCCTGGACAAGGTGGACGCCTCGGCCATCCGGGCGGCGTTCGTGACGGAGCCCAGCGCGGACCTCACGCATCTGGTGCTGGCGGGCTCGTCGGACCTGAGCCTGCCGGTCGCCTGCCTCCTGCCGATGCAGCTGGAGCGCCCGCAGGCCGTGCCGGCCCTGATGTGGCCGTCCGAGTCGACGGTCTTGAACGTCTGGACGGGCGGCCTGATGAGACGCGCCGGCACCCTGACCCTCGCGGAGCTGAGCAGCGTGCAGAAGGGTGATCAGCTGTGCAGCGCGACCTTCGGTGAGGGGTGGCGGATGCTGAGCGTCACGGACAGTATGGACACACTCAACCCCGGCACAGGCGTGGATGACCTGTGGGCGTACTCGAAGTGACCAGGGCCGCCCTGAACTCCGTTCACGCGGCGGGAGCCACATGAGCCGCGCCCGCGCGCAGTGGCGCACGCTGACGCCCCTGGCCCTTGATCTGCTGCGCGACCTGCGCCGCACGCTGGGCCAGCACCCCGAGACGAGCACCTGGACAGCAGCGGAGCGCCAGCACAGCCAGGACCTGCTGGACGTCCTCCAGGACGCCTGGACGCAGGAGCGCATTGATCTGGACGCCCTGAACGAACTGACGCACCTGACCGGCCAGCTGAACCTGACGGCCACCGTCATCGGCCGGGCTGCCCTGGAGGGCCTGCACAGCCTGTACCGCCGCGTGGCCGAGGTGACGTACGAGGAACTCGCGCCGGGCGAGCCGTCCCCGCTGGGCCAGCGGGCCCCGCCGGGCACCCCCACCTGAGATCCTGAGGGGGAGACAGAGCAGAGGGAACCGGGTCTTGACGACCACGGCTCCCTCTATTCTGTTTCGCCTTCAGAGGGCAGAGAGACCAAACCGGGTGGAACAGCCTTCCCGTTCCACCCGGTTCACTTACATCGCTTCGAGCATCAGGCGGTCGGGGTTCTCCAGCAGGCGGATGACTTCCTTGCAGAAGCGCGCGGCCTCCGCGCCGTCCACGAGGCGGTGGTCGAAGGACAGGCTGAGGTACATCATGTGCGCCACGACGATGTTGTCGTACTCGTCCACGATGGGCCGCTTCTGGATGGAGTGAATGCCGAGGATGGCGGCGTCGGGCACGTTGATGATCGGGAAGGAGAACAGCGCGCCGATCGAGCCGATGTTCGTGACGCTGAAGGTGCTGCCCGCCAGTTCGTCCGCCTGGAGTTTGCCGCCCTGGGCACGCGCGGCGAGGTCGCTGACTTCACGGGCGAGGTCGAAGACGCTCTTGTGGTTCACGTCCTTCAGGACGGGGACGGTCAGGCCCGCGTCGGTGGCGACGGCCATGCCGATGTTGTAGTAGCGCTTCTGGACGATCTCCTGGGTGACCTCGTCGAAGCTGGTGTTCAGGCTGGGGAACTTGCGCAGCGCCACGGCGACGGCCTTGAAGATGAACGGCAGGTACGAGAGCTTCACGCCCGCCGCGGCGGCGTCTTCCTTGACGCGGGCGCGGAATTCCACGAGTTTGCTGAGGTTCACCTCGTCCACCGTCAGGGTGCGCACCGTGTACAGGTGACTGGCCTGCATCTGGTTGCTGATGGCGCGGCGCATGCCCCGCAGCGGCACGCGGTCCTCGAGGTGCTCGTAGCCCTTGGGCGTGCGGTACTGCACGGGCGCGACGGGCATCCCGCCCGCAGCGGGGGCCTTCGCGACGGAGGCAGCGGCGGGCTGGGCGGGCGCCTGGGCCGGGGCGGCGGGCTGCGCGGGGGCGGCCTGACCCTGGTGGATGCCCTGGTGGGCCAGCACGTCGCTCACGCGGATGCGGCCGTTGGGGCCGCTGCCGCGCACCTGCGTCAGGTCAATGTTCAGTTCACGGGCCAGCTGCCGCGCGGCGGGCACGGCCAGCACCCGGCCATCCGCGCGGGTCGGCTGGGTGGGTGCGGCAGGGGCGGCAGGCTGGCGGGCGCCGAGGCCCTGCACCTGCACCTTCTCGTCGCTGGAGAACGCCTTGAAGAGGCTGGTGGAATCGTCGTCGGCCCCCTTCTGGAGGTGTCCGGCCTCGACGATGCTGCCGCCCACCTGCTCGCGTTCCTCCTGTGCCTGCGTGCTCAGCGGCTCAGCAGCAGGGGCGGGAGCGGATGCAGTGGCGGCAGGGGCGGGAGCGGATGCAGTGGCGGCAGGGGCGGGGGCAGCGGCAGCCCCACCGGTCTCGTCGATCAGGGCGATGGCGGCGTGCACGGCCACCACGTCCCCCTCGCCCGCGAGGCGCCTACTGAGCACCCCGGCGACCGGGCTGGGAAGTTCCACGGTGACCTTGTCGGTCATGACTTCGCACAGGGGTTGTTCCAGGGCGATGGTATCGCCCTCCTGCACCAGCCACTTCAGGATTTCGCCCTCGACGACGCTCTCGGCCAGTTCGGGCAGCAGCACTTCTTTCATGGGATACCTCGTTTATCGGTGGTCAGCGGGCCTGAGGATGGTGTTCCCGACAGCCCCTGACCCGAACGGAGTGAGAAACCGTGATGCACAGCGGTTTGGAGTGGAGTGGACGGGAGTGCTTTCCTCACGGCCACGAAACGGAGAAACGCGGTGTTGTTTCAGTTCAGCGCAGCACGGTGGCGCGCAGCAGACCGTAGATGAGCAGCAGGAGGCCCAGCACCTGAATCCAGCGTTCCCCGCGGGCGTACACCCAGGCGCTGACGCCCAGCAGGGCGAACATGCCGCCGATGGCGACGCTCTGCCAGGGTTCGGCGAGTTTTCCCGCGAGGGCGTACAGCGTGAAGCCGATCAGCAGGCCCAGGGTGCCCAGCAGGGGGCGCAGCAGGTCAGGTCGCATGGAGACAGCTTAGGGGCCAGGCGGTGGGGTCAGTAATTGAGGGCCTGGACGCAGGCGGCCACGATGCGGTTCGCGCCGGGCAGGTACACCTTGTCCTGCACGTACGGGTACGGCGTGTCGAAGCCCGCCACCTGTCCGACGGGGGCAGTCAGGTAGTCGAAGGCCTGCTCCTGGATGACGTATGCGACCTCGCCCATGAAGTTGCTGATGCGCGGCGCCTCGCTGACGAGGACAGCCCGGCCGGTCTTCTGCACGCTGGTCAGGACGCGGTCGCGGTCCCAGGGCACCAGGGAGCGCAGGTCAATGACCTCCACGCTGACGCCCTCGGCGGCCAGGGCGTCGGCGGCTTTTTCCAGATCGGGCATCACGCCGCCGTAGCCGATGAGGCTCAGGTCGCTGCCCTCGCGGCGGATGGCGGCCTCGCCCAGTTTCACGATGTAGTCGTGGTCGGGCACCTCGCCTTTGGCGGCGCGGTAGAGGCGTTTGGGTTCGAAGTAGATGACGGGGTCCTCGCCGCGCAGCGCGGCCTTCAGCAGGCCCTTGGCGTCGTAGGGGGTGCTGGGCATGACGACCTTCAGGCCCGGGGTGTGGGTGTAGTAGCTCTCGGGGCTCTGGCTGTGGTGGTGGCCGCCCTTCACGCCGCCGCCCGAGGGGGTGCGGATGACCATGGGCGCCGTGAACTGCCCGGCTGACCGGTAGCGGATCTTGGCGGCCTGCGAGATGATCTGGTCGAAGCCGGGGCCCATGTAGTCCGCGAACTGGATTTCCGCGATGGGGCGCAGGCCGCGCACGGCCATGCCGACGGCGGCGCCGACGATGCTGGCCTCGCTCAGGGGCGTGTCGAACACGCGGTTCTTGCCGAAGCGTTCCTGAAGCCCGGCGGTGGCCATGAACACGCCGCCGCGCGCGCCGACGTCCTCGCCGAACAGGACGACGCGCTGGTCGCGTTCCATCTCCTCGGCGATGGCCTCGGTGACAGCCTGGATGAGGTTGATGGTGCGGCCGGTCGTCATGGGGGCAGCCTCCGGGCGGGTCTGGGTGGCGGTCATGCGCGGCCTCCGGTCTGCTCGGCGCGCAGGAACGCCTCCTGCTGGCGCAGGTGGTCGGGCAGGTCGGCGTACACGTCCTCGAACATGATGCGCCAGTCGGGCTGCCCGGTCGCCTCGGCGGCGAGCACCTGTTCGTCCACCTCGCGGTGCGTCTGCGCGATCAGGGCGGCGCGCTCCTCGGCGGTGACGGGGTGGCCCAGGTGCGCCAGGAGGTTCTCCAGGCGGGTGATGGGGTCGCGGGCCAGCCACGCGTCGACTTCCTCGCGGGTGCGGTAGTGCTTCTCGGCGTCCGCGTCCGCGTTGCTGTGCGAGCCGACGCGGTAGGTCAGGCACTCGACCAGGGCGGGACCCTGGCCGCTGCGGACCTGCTCGGCGGCGTATCCGCAGACTTCCATGACGGCGATGATGTCGTTGCCGTCCACGTAGTAGCCGGGCATGCCGTAGGCTTTCGCCTTGATGTGGATGGTCTCGCTGGCGGTCTGCTCGCGGATGCTGGTACTGATCGCCCACTGGTTGTTCTCGCAGACGAACAGCGCGGGGGCCTGCGCGGCGCCCGCCATGTTCATCCCGGCGTGCCAGTCGCCCTCGCTGGTGGCGCCGTCCCCGAAGGTGCAGACCGTGATCTCGTCCACGCCGAGGTACTTCTGCGCCATGGCGTTCCCGGCAGCGGGCGGCACCTGCGACGCGATGCTGGAACTGATGGACACGAAGTTCTGGCGCTGCGCGGCGAAGTGGTGCGGCATCTGGCGGCCCCGGCAGGAGTCGCTGTTCGTGCCCAGGCACTGGCTGATCAGTTCCGCCATGGGCACGCCCATGGCGAGGCCCAAGGTGTGGTCGCGGTAGTACGGCCAGACCCAGTCGTGCCCGACGCGAATCGAGCGGGCGAGGCCCACCTGGGTGGCTTCCATGCCGCTGGACTGCGCGTAGAAGGTGGTGCGGCCCTGGCGGAGTAGCGTGATGAGTTTGCGGTCGAATTCGCGCGCCTGGAGCATCAGGCGGTGCAGGTCGCGCAGCACCTCGGGCGTGTAGCGCTCCGGGAGGGGCTGCACCGGCGTCCCGTCTTCCGCGACGAAGCGGATGGGTTCGGGGGTGAAGGGTTGAATCATGGGCTGGAGCCTCCTGACCGGGTGCGCGCCGCCGCTGTGGCATGCGCACGTCCGGAAGTTCATCTGTCTAGCAAACGCTCGTTAGGCATTTTAGACGCTTTGTCCATGAGGCGCGAATCCTGCCTCCTGAACCTGAACCGATTCCAGACCTCTACCACTCCTCACATCCCACGCAGACACCCTTATGCGTCCAGTCAGGCTGGACATGTCCAACTCAGTGAGCGAAGAACACGAGATCACCCGGCACATGCGGCGGCACGGCTCTCCCCTCCCCTGCCACGCTCATCCCCTCCGCCAGCACCCGCGCCTCACGTAGGTAAACCTCATACGGCACTGCGCCCGTCCCGGTCAGGGGCCGCGCGTCGCCAAACAGATCCAGGGGCGCGGCGTCCGCCGGGTGCGTCCACGCGCCTGAATTCCAGTCAAAGTCGTACAACGGCACGAAGCGCTCCCCAAACTCTGCAATGAACTCGACCGCGTCCAGCAGGAACTGCACCTCGGCGTCCGTCGCCCAGGGCGCCAGATTCAGGCGCGTCCAGCCCGGCTTCACGCTGTCCAGGTGATTCAGCGCGCACTGCATGTAACGCTCGCTGGTTACATCGTCCACGTTCAGTAGCACGTGCCCGTACGGCCCGGCACACGCGCAGCCGCCCCGCGCCTGAATCCCGAACAGGTCATTGAGGAGCCGCACCACCAGCCGTGGGTGCAACTGCTGCCCGCTGGCCGTGAAGGTCAGGAAGGACAGGAACGCCAGGCGCGGCGCGTCCAGGTTCCCCAGCAGCCGCACGCGCGGGTTCGCCTGCAGGCGGGTCAGGGCCAGTTCGAACAGCTGATGCTCCCGCGCAGTGATCTGAGGGGCGCCCAGTTCCTCCTTCACGCGAAATGCCAGCGCTGTGCGGATCTTCCCCAGAATGGCGGGGGTTCCCGCGTCCTCGCGCGCCTCGATGTCATCCACGTAGATCTGCCGCTCACGGTTCACGAAGGTGACCGTCCCGCCGCCCGGTGTGCTGGGAACCGCCAGCCGGTACAGCTCCTCCCGGAAGCACAGCAGGCCCGGCGTGCCGGGGCCGCCCACGAACTTGTGCGGGCTGAGGAACACCGCGTCGTACCCGTCCGGCCGCCCGGGCTTCATGTCGATGGGCACGTACGGGCCGCTGCCCGCGAAATCAAAGAACGCGTACGCGCCGTGGGCATGCAGGATGCGCGCCACCGAACGCGTATCTGTCAGCAGGCCGGTCACGTTGCTCGCGGCACTGAACGACCCGATCTTGGGCCGCCCCGCGTACCGCGGGTCCTTCAGCGCGGCCACCAGCGCGTCCAGGTCCAGCGTGCCCCGCTCGCACAGGGGAATATCCACCACCTCGGCCAGCGTCTCACGCCAGCTGATCTCGTTGCTGTGATGCTCGTACGGGCCGACGAACACCACCGGCCTCTCCTCCACTGGCATCCCGGCCAGGATCGCGGCGCGGTGGTGCGCGCCCACCGTCAGGCCCAGGATGTCCTGCATGCGCCGCACCGCCGCCGTGCTGCCGGAGCCGCAGAACACCAGTTTGCAGGTCTGGTCCCCGCCCAGCTGCCCCTTGACGTACTCGGCCGCCTGGTGGGTCAGGTGCGTGGAGTGCGCGCCGGTCGCGCTGTCCTCGGTGTGGGTGTTCGCGTACAGCGGCAGCGCCAGGGTCGCCACGCGCTCCTCGACACTGCGCAGCGCGCGGCCCGACGCGACGTAATCGGCGTACGTGACGCGCCGCTCCCCGAAGGGCGTGCGGATCACGGTGTCAGTCCCGATCAGGTCGGCGCGCAGCTGCTCGAAGTTCATACCCCCCATGGTAGTCAGCGCCGCCCTGAGGCTCAACGCCACCGATCGGGTCAGCCGGTCACCTCGGCCTGCAGACCGGCCAGTCCTGCACTGGGTCACCGTTGCGCATACGCCGGGCAGGTACACTGGTGGGCTGATGAGTGGCTGGAATGTCTTGGTCATAGGTGGTGGGCACGCGGGGCTTGAAGCGGCGTGGGCCGCTGCGAAGTTCTCCCGCGTGGCCCTGCTGATCGGGAACCCCGCCACCGTGGGCCGCATGCCGTGCAACCCGGCGGTGGGCGGCCCCGGCAAGAGCCAGCTGGTGTTCGAGTTGCAGGCCCTGGGCGGCCTGATGGGCCGACTGGCCGACGAGACCGCGATCCACACCCGCACCCTGAACGCCAGCAAGGGCCCCGCCGTGCAGTCCCTGCGGGTGCAGAACGAACGCGACGCCTACGCCGAGCGCGCGCAGGACGTGATCTTCGGGCACCCGAACATCGACATCCTGCGTGGCGAGGCCGCCGATCTGGAAAGTGACGGCCGGGGCGGCTGGCTGGTCGTCACGACCGACGGACGGCGGCTGGCGGCGCGCAGCGTCGTGGTCGCGGCGGGGACGTTCATGCGCGGCGTGACGTGGTACGGCCGGCAGTCCCGCGCTGAGGGCCGCCAAGGCGAACCACCCGCGCGCTTTCTGTCCGCGCCGCTGGCCCGCGCCGGGCACGTCCTGAAGCGCTACAAGACCGGTACGCCGCCGCGCGTGCGGGCCGACGCGGTGAACTTCACCGAGTTGCTGGAGATCCCGGCCGACCCTAACCCGCGTGGGTTCACCGGCACGCCCGGTCCGCGCGCCGCCGATTCCCCCACCTGGCAGACGCACACGACCGCCGAGACGCACCGCCTGATCAACGACAACCTGCACGAGTCCCCGATGTTCTCGGGGGATATCGAGGGCCTGGGGCCGCGCTACTGCCCCAGCATCGAGGACAAGGTCGTGCGCTTCGCTCATCACGACCGGCACCTGCTGTTCGTGGAACCGGACGGTGTGCAGACCAGCGAGGTGTACCTGCAGGGGTTCAGCTCGTCGCTGCCGCCGCACCTGCAGGACGCACTCGTGCGGTCGCTGCCGGGCTTCGAGCAGGCGGTCATCCAGCGCTACGCGTACGCCGTGGAGTACGACGTGGTGGACTCGCTGGAACTGACCCTGAACCTCGAATCGAAGCTGATGCCGGGCGTGTTCACGGCCGGGCAGATCAACGGCACGAGCGGCTACGAGGAGGCGGCCGCGCAGGGCCTGATCGCCGGGACGGCGGCGGCCCGCCGCGCGCTGGGTGAGCAGGAGGCATTCATCGGGCGGGAGACCGGGTACATCGGCGTGTTGCTGGACGAACTGGTATTCAAGGGCAGCAACGAGCCATACCGCATGATGACCAGCCGCGTGGAGCACCGCCTGCTGGTCCGTCAGGACAACGCCGACGAGCGCATGACTCCTATCGGGCACTCGCTCGGGCTAGTGAACGACTCGGAACTGGCGTGGGTGCGGGCCAAGTACGCGCGGGTGGAAGCGGGCATCGCGGCGCTGGAGGGTCAGCGGGCGCAGGGGCAGACCGGGGACGCGTGGCTGCGCCGCCCCGAGTTCAGCCTGCCGGACGTGGAGGCGCTGGGCGTGACCCTGCCGGAGCTGTCGCCGACCGAGCGCGAGGCGGTGGAGATCCGCGTAAAGTACGCCGGGTACATCCGCCGGGCCGAGGTGCAGTTGCGCGCCGAGGACCGTTCGCGCGGCCTGAGTCTGGAGGGCATCGATTTCGGCGGGATCGCGGCGCTGTCGAACGAGGCGCGCGAGAAACTGGGCCGCGCGCAGCCGCGCACTGTGGAGCAGGCCAGCCGGATTTCCGGCGTACGGCACGCAGATATCAGCGCGCTGCTGGTGCACCTGAAGCAGCGGGGCGGGGACGTTTCACGGGAAACTTGACGGTGAAACAATATGGGTCGGAGAGCAATGTACTCTCCGGCCTTCTCTGTGCTTGACCCTACCGACATTTCACGGGAAACTTGACGGTGAAACAACGGAGGTTCGATGACCGGATCAGTCAACACTATGGACGCCACCTTCGAGCAGGGCCTGCTGCTGGGCATCCTAATAGGCGAGGGCCACTTCGGCGGGGACGGCAAGCAGCCGCAGATCACGCTGCGAATGCACACCCGCCACCAGAAACTCTTCGAGACGCTGCTGCGCCTGTGCCCCGGCTCGAAACTGTACGGACCGTACAACCACGGCGGCAGGCGCTATTTTCAGTGGATGGCGCGCGGCGAGGTGCTGCGCGAGACGCTGCTGCCCCTGCTGGACCGGCTGCCGCTGGAGGACATCGATGAACACGTCTACGAGAGGTATCAGGATATGAAAGTCAGGTACGGCCTGTGACCCCGGAAGGGCAGGCGCTGCTCCGTCAGGGTGCAACGGAACTCGGGCTGGATGTCGAAGGCCAGTTACCGAGGTTCGAGCAGTTGCTGGACCTGCTGGTCGAGGCCAACAGCCGCATGAACCTCACGGCGCTGAAGACGGAATCGGACATCGTCCTGAAGCACTTCGTGGATTCTCTGAGCTGCCTGCGCGGCGGGCACCTGGACGGCGCAGGGCTGCGGGTGCTGGACATCGGGACCGGGGCGGGCTTCCCGACGCTGCCGGTGGCGATCATGCGCCCGGATGCCGCGTTCACGCCGCTCGACTCGATCCGCAAGAAGATCGACTTCGTGCGGGCGGCGGCCGAGGCGCTGAACCTGACAGGTGTCACGCCACTGGTGGGCCGCGCCGAGACACTGGGCCGCGACCCCGAACACCGCGAACGCTACGACCGGGTGGTCTGCCGCGCCGTGGCGGCCCTGCCGATCCTGGCAGAACTGGGTCTGCCGCTGCTGAAACCCGGTGGGCTGCTCGTGGCGCAGAAGGGCCCGATCAGCGAAGAGGAACTGCACGCCGGTCGCCGCGCGGCGGGCGAGGTGGGCGGCAGGGTCACCGAGGTGGACGCCTTCACGCTGCCCGTGCTGGGCGACGCCCGCACCCTGGTCGTGATCGAGAAGGTGGGGCCCACCCCGAAGAAGTACCCCCGGCGCGAGGGTGTGCCCAACCAGCAGCCGCTATTCTGGACGGCACGGTGAACGGCTTGCGACACAACGACATGCGGGGGACGCCGTGAAGGTACTCGGCGTCGTGAATCAGAAGGGCGGGGTGGGCAAGACCACCACCGCCGTCAACCTCGGCGCGTACCTCGCGGCGGGCGGCAAACGCGTCCTGCTGCTGGACATGGATCCGCAGGCGAACGCCACGAGCGGCCTGGGGCAGCGCGGCGCGGCGCAGGGCCTGTACGAGGCGCTGGGCGAACCGGCCCGCGCCGCCGAGTACACCGTGGAAACCGTGCAGGCGAACCTCTTCCTGCTACCCGCCACACCCGATCTGGCCGGGGCGGGCGTGGAACTCGCCGAGGACCCGGACGCCCTGACGCGCCTGCTCGCGTCCATCAAGGGGTACGACGTGGTCCTCATTGACGCGCCGCCCAGCCTGGGGCCGCTGACCGTGAACGTGCTGGCTGCCGCCGACGCGCTGCTGATTCCCCTGCAGGCCGAGTACTACGCTCTGGAGGGCCTCGCGGGCCTGATGGAGACGGTCGAGCGCGTGCAGGGCGGTCTGAACCCACGCCTGAAGGTGCTAGGCGTAGTGCTGACCATGTTCGACGGGCGCACGAACCTCTCGCAGGACGTCGAGAGCATGGTCCGGCAGCACTTCGGGGAGCTGGTGTTCTGGTCGGTCGTGCCGCGCAACGTGCGCCTGTCCGAGGCGCCCAGCTTCGCCAAGCCCATCAACGCGTTCGCGCCACTGTCGGCGGGCGCAGCGGCGTACAAGCGTCTGAGCGAGGAGGTGATGCAGCGTGTCGAAAAAATCTAGCCTGGGCCGCGGCCTGGACGCCCTGCTCGGCAAACCCGCCGAGAGTGCGCCGGGCGCGCAGGTGCAGTCCCTGAGGATCGAGAAGATCGTGCAGGCCGCGTACCAGCCGCGTCAGGTGTTCACGCCGGAGTCCCTGGCGGAACTCGCGCAGAGCATCCGCGACAAGGGCGTGCTGCAACCCCTGCTCGTGCGCCCGCGGGACGACCACTTCGAGATCGTGGCCGGGGAGCGCCGCTGGCGCGCCAGTCAGCTCGCCGGGCTGACCGAACTGCCTGTGATCATCCGGGACCTCGGGGACCGCGAGGCGCTGGAGATCGCGATCGTGGAGAACCTCCAGCGTGAGGACCTGGGCGCGCTGGAAGAGGCCCGCGCCTACCAGGCGCTCATGGAGCAGGGCCTGAATCAGGAGGGCGTGGCGCAGGCGGTCGGTAAGAGCCGCAGCGCCGTGTCGAACGCGCTGCGCCTGCTGACGCTGCCCACCCCGGCCCTGCGGGCGCTGGATGACGGGCAGATCAGTGCCGGGCACGCCCGCGCGATTCTTGCGCAGCCCGACACGGACCGCGCCTGGGCGCTGGAGCAGATCACGGCGCGCAGCCTGAGTGTCCGCGAGGCCGAGGCCCTCAAGCGTGAGAGGCGCGAGCCCACGCCGATCAAGGTGAACCCGCCGCGTGCTTTCCGTCAGGTGGAGCTTGACCTGAGCCGCCGCACCGGCACCCGCGTGCGCATCACGGGCGAGGACAAGGGCCGCGTGGAACTAAACTACGCGTCTCGCGAGGAACTCGACCGGATTCTGGAGATCCTGGGCTACGCCGCCGAGGAATAACGGCGAAGTCAGCGACAAAAGGCGAGAGGCGGCCCCCGGTAACTGGGGCCGCCTCTCGGTCACGCGGTCAGCGGGTGCCGACGAGGTAGATGTTCGGCCAGGGGCGGTAGGTGCTCTTGAGGGTGTCCTGCTTGAAAGCCTTGCCGTCCCGCATGAACTTGCGGGTGACCTCGATCACGGCGCCGGGCGCCGCCCAGTCCACCTGCTTGCGCTGCCCCCTGGCCAGCGTGGCGTCCGGGATCAGCCGGTCGGCGGGGGAGGGGGTGGTGCTCAGGGTGCGGGGCGCGCCGATCTCGACGGTGAAGTCGCGGGCCTTCCCGAACACAGTCACGGTTAGGGTGGAGGACTCGTCATCCCAGTCACTCTGGAACCACAGCGAGCCGCCGGTGTCGTTCGCGAACTTCAGGTCCAGGCTGGGCTGGTAGATCGTGGCGTCGAGACCCTGCGGGTCGTAGTAGTGCACCTGATATGAGTGGTTCTGGCGTTGCAGGATTGGCAGGCCCGCCGCGTACAGCGCGCGGAACACAGTCGTGCTGACCTGACAGATCCCGCCGCCCACGCCGTTCGCGGTACGTTCCCCCGCGATGACCAGCCCGGTCACGAAGCCCGTGCCGGTGGTAATGGGGCCGACCATCTGATTGAACGACACGCTCTTCCCGTCCAGCAGGCGGTCCTGGAAGCGGCTGGTGCCCACGTGAATGTTCGTGACGCGGGCGGCACTGCTGCCGTAGTAGTTCGTCTGACCGGTGCCCAGGTGCGCGGTGATGCCGCGGGACGCGAAGTAATCCAACGTGCGCCCCGGCGCGACCTGACCCTTTACGGGAATGGTGACCTTGATGCCTTTGGGGTCCTTGATGGCCGCCAGCAGGTTCGTGCGGGCCTTCGCGGCGTCCACCTTCAGGCCGTTGCGCTGCACGACCGCCCAGCCGTCCCAGAGTTCCTCGAAGCGGGCGTCCTGCGCGGTGGTGGGCAGGGCCTTCAGGAACGCGGTGAGTTCCTGATCCAGACTCTCGGTGATCACGCCGCGCGCCCGGATAACCTCCACGCGCTTGCCGGGAATGGTCAGGGTCCGGGTGAAGGGCACGGTCGTTTTCTTGCCGTTCACGAGCGCGGGCCACTGGGCCTCCACCGTGATCAGCAGCGGCGCCGTGATCTTCGCCGGGACCGGGGTGACCTGGGGTGCGGGGGTCGGCGGCGCGGGCTGAGGCGCTGGGGCCGGGCTCGGTTCAGGCACCGGGGTGGGGGCGGGCGTGGGTTCCGGGGTCGGCTGAGGTGCTGGAGTCGGCTGGGGCTCTGGCGCGGGCGTCGGTGCGGGGCTCGGCTCCGGCTGGGGGGAGGGCGGCGTGGGCGGAATCGCGGGGATGGTCTGCGCCGGTGGGGGAGGGGAGGGTTCCGTGCCCGTCTGGGCCAGGGCAGCGGTCACGAGGGAGCCACTGAGCAGCAGGGCGCCCAGGGTCAGGGCGCGCCGGGGGGCGGGGGTCATGCGGCGAGTATTCCACGCCCCCAGTCCCGCTCCATGAAAAGAACCTCCATGAAGGAGGCCGCCCGGCGGGCTGCACCGGGCGGCCCCACAGGCCCGATTCAGGCGGGCTGCACGCCCCGCTCGGCCAGCTGCCGCGCGATCTCGGCGACGGCATGATCGGCGTGGAAGCGGCCGTTCTCGATGAACACCTGATTCGTGCGTCCGGCGAAGCCTGCGCTGCCCACCACGAACAGGCCCGGTACGCTGCTCTGGTAGTGCTCGTCCAGCACGAGGCACTCGTCCGGCTGCGTGGCGAGACTCAGGCCGTCCAGGAAGGAGAGATCTGGGCGGTACCCGGTCAGGGCGAACGTGAAGTCGGTCGGCAGCTCCCAGGTGGTGCCGTCCTCGCGCTGCACGACCACGTGCTCGGGGTGGATCTCGACCACGCGGGAGTTGAAGTGCGCCGCGACGCTGCCTTCCTTGATGCGGTTTTCCAGGTCGGGGCGCACCCAGTACTTGATGGTGCTCTTCAGTTCGGGCGCGCGGACGACCATGGTGACGTTCACGCCGCTGCGCCACAGGTCCAGCGCGGCGTCGGCGGCGCTGTTCCCGGCGCCGATCACGGTGACGTTCAGGCCCATGAACGGGTGCGCCTCGGTGTAGTAGTGGCTGACGTTCTCGCTGTCCTCACCGGCGATGCCCAGCGCCAGGGGGTTGTCGTAGTACCCGGTGGCGACCACCACACGCCGCGCCTCCACGACGCCAGGCGTCCCGTCGCGCTTCTCGACCTCCAGCGTGAAACCTGCCGGGGCGGCGTGCACGCGCGTCACCTCGGTGTACTGCTCGACGTTCAGGGCTTCACGCTGCGCGACCAGCCGGTAGTACATCAGCGCGTCGCGGCGGTCCGGCTTGTCGTGCCCGGTCACCATGGGGTGATTCCCGATCTCCAGTTCCGGCGCGGTCGTGAAGAACGACATGTACGTGGGGTACTCAAAGATCGCGTTTACCACGCAGCCCTTCTCCAGCACCACGTAACTCAGGCCCGCACGCTTGCAGGCGATGGCGGCAGCGAGACCCACCGGGCCCGCTCCGACGATGGCGACATCCACCAGACTCATGAGCGGCATTCTGCCAGCCGCGCGCCGCCCGAGTCTGCGGGCAAGGCACGGTGACGGGATCAGGCGCGGCGGATCAGCGTGCGGAAGGTCAGGTCGAAGGGGTTCGCGTCGTCCGCCGCACGCGTCCGCTCCTGCGTGACGACCCACCCGTCTCCCAGGTCCGGCATGACCGTATCACCCTCCAGCCGCGCGTGAATCAGCGTGAGTTCCACCCGGGTCAGCTGCGCGAGGTACAGGGCGTACACCTCGGCCCCGCCGATGATCGCCACCTCCGGCACGTCCCCGGCCAGGGCCAGCGCCTCCTGCGGCGAGTGCGCCACCTGCGCGCCGGGCGCGCTGAACGCCCGGTTGCGGGTCAGGACGATGTTCGCCCGGCCCGGCAGGGGCCGACCACCCAGCGAATCCCACACCTTGCGGCCCATGACGTTCGGCTTCCCGCGACTGTGCGAGCGGAAGTGCGCCAGATCTGCCGGGAGGTGCCACGGCATCCCACCGTCCCGCCCGATCACGCCGTTCTCGGTGACCGCGACGATGCCGACCAGTTCAGGCCCCACGCGTTCAGCCTCGCCCAGTTCAGGGGGTCGGGACATGCCGCACCTCGATCCCCGCGTCCCGCAGGATCTGCTCGCCGCTCGGCAGTCCCGACTCCACGCGGTTCGTCTCGCGGTACGCCGTCTCGAAGATCACGCGTCCCACCCGCCGCGAATTCACGATCAGGCGCGCACACGCCGCACATGGCTCGTGCGTCACGTACAGCGTGTGGCCCTCGCCGTTCCAGTTCGCGGCCAGCAGGGCGTTCACCTCGGCGTGAATGAACCCGCTGTGTCCCTGCGACAGGCTCTCGCGTTCGTTCGGTTCGCCCGCCGCGCGCCCGTTGTACCCCACGCCCACCACCCGGTGATGCCGGTCCAGGATGCACGCCCCCACCCGCACCTTGCTGTCCGCGCTGCGCGTCGCCCACAGCCGGGCGGTGGCCAGCCCCAGCTCATCGAACGACGGGCGGGTCATACGGCCACCGGGGCCTTGATGCCGGGGTGAGGGGTGTAGCCGTCCAGGCGGAAGTCCTCGTACTGGAAGTCGAAGATGTCCTTCACCGCGGGGTTCAGGTGCATGACGGGCAGGGGGCGTTCCTCGCGGCTCAGCTGAAGCTTTGCCTGCTCGAAGTGGTTGCGGTAGAGGTGCACGTCGCCGCCCGTCCAGATGAACTCGCCGGGTTCCAGACCGCAGACCTGCGCGACCATCAGGGTCAGCAGGGCGTAGGACGCGATGTTGAACGGCACGCCCAGGAACAGGTCCGCGCTGCGCTGGTACAGCTGGCAGCTGAGGCGACCGTCCGCGACGTAGAACTGGAACATCGCGTGGCAGGGCGGCAGGGCCATGTCGTCAATCTGCGCGACGTTCCAGGCGTTCACGATCAGGCGGCGGCTGTCCGGCGTGCGCTTGATCTGCTCGATGACCTGCGCAATCTGGTCAATATGGCCCCCGTCTGGAGTGGGCCAGCTGCGCCACTGGGCGCTGTACACGGGGCCCAGGTCGCCGTTTTCGTCGGCCCATTCGTCCCAGATACTCACGCCGCGCTCCTGAAGCCACTTCACGTTGGTGTCGCCCCGCAGGAACCACAGGAGCTCAACGATGACGCTTTTCAGGTGCACCTTCTTCGTGGTGACCAGCGGAAAGCCGCGTTGCAGGTCGAAGCGCAGCTGCGCGCCGAACACCGAGCGGGTGCCGGTTCCGGTCCGGTCGGTCTTGTCGGTGCCGTGCTCCAGCACGTGCTGCATCAGGTCGAGGTACGGCCGCATGGGGACAGTCTAAAGCGGCCCACTGGGGGCCGCCTCGGGCTGGCTGGGGTGGGTTCAGGCGGCCTGGGGTTCGCCGCGTGGGTCCTGACGCTGGGCGCTGAGCACCCCGAGGGCCAGGAGGATCAGGGCGGCGCTGGTGCCGAAGGTGCCGGGGCCGGCGGTGCGGGCGTACAGCGGGCCGGCCAGCAGGGGTCCGGTGATCTGGGCGAGGGCGCCGAAGCTCTGCGCGCCGCCCTGGACTTTGCCCTGCGCGTCGGCGGGCGCGGCGTTCGAGAGCAGGGCGCCGGTGCTGGCGGTGAAGATGCCCTCGCCGACGGCCATGCAGATGGTCGCGGCGTACACCAGCCACGCGGCGGGCCAGAAGGCCAGGGCAGCCAGCCCCAGGGTGCCCACCACACCCAGCGTCAGGCCCAGTTGCGCCACGCCGCGCTCGCCGAGGCGTTTGAGGAGCAGGGGCAGCAGGCCGCCCTGGGCGATGATGTCGCACACCCCGACGATCATGAAGACGGTACCCATCTGCGCGGGGCCCCAGTGCAGGGTGTCGCGGCCCAGGAGGACCAGCACGGTCTGGAGGATGGTGAAGGGCAGCATGAACAGGGCGCTGACCGTCACGAGGCGGCGCACGGCGGGGTAGGCCAGGACGCCGCGCAGCTGCGCGAGGGGGTTGAGGTGCGCGGCGTCGAAGTGCCGCTGGCGGCGCTCGGGGCTGAGGCTTTCGGGCAGGATGAACGCGCCCCAGAGCATGTTCAGCAGGCACACGCCCGCGGCGACGAACATGGGCAGGCTCAGGCTGATGTGGGCGAGCGCGCCGCCGATGGCGGGCCCGAGGATGAATCCGGCGCCGACGACCGCGCCGATCTGCCCGAAGACCCGGCCGCGGTCCTCTTCGGGGGTGGTGTCGGCGAGGTAGCCGAACAGGGCGCTCATGCCGCCCGCGGTGAGGCCGTCGATGCAGCGGCCCAGGAACAGCATAGTCAGGCTACCGCCGATGCCGAACAGCACGTACCCGATGGCGGAGCCGAGCAGGCTGAGGATCAGGACGGGCCGGCGGCCGTACGCGTCACTCAGGGCGCCCAGGACGGGCGAGGCGAGGAACGACAGCAGCGCGAAGCAGGCGCCCAGCCAGCCGATGACGGTGGCCTGCCGGGCCACGTCCGGGACGTACTGCATGACGATGTACGGCAGGACCGGGAACACCAGGGACATGCCGATGGAGAACAGGAACGCGGTGGTGAGCAGGAACAGCAGCGGGGGGCGGCGGGGTGGGGCAGAGGGGGTCATGCGGTTCAGGCTAGGGGAGCGGCGGGGCGGAGCGATTGAAGAAAAGCGGCGCGTTCAGGGGTGCACGAGCGGGGAGCGGCGGGTGTACAGGCCCTCGTCCTGGAGGGCGTCGTGGCGGTGCTGCATCTGGCGGGCGTACTCGCGGAAGGTGCGGGGGGTCATGTGGGCCAGGGCGCGGAATTCGCGGGTCAGGTGGGCCTGGTCGGCGAAGCCCAGGTCGTACGCGAGGCCGGCGAGGGGTTCGTCCGGGTTGAGGTGCAGGCGGTTGTGGGCTTCCTCGAAGCGGATCAGGCGGGCCAGGGTCTTGGCGCCCACGCCGACTTCCTGACTGAAGGCGCGTTCCAGGGCGCGGGCGCTGACGTTCAGCGTCTCGGCCAGGGGGCCGATGCGGGCCGTGCCGAGCGAGTGGTACAGCTGCGTGGCGGCGCGGATGCCCACGCCGGGTTCCCGCTCCTGGTCGCGCAGGCGTTCAAGCAGCCAGGCGTCCACGACCTCGCGCGCCTCGGTCCACGCGCCGGCGCGCAGCAGGGCGGGGACGGCGCGGGCGACCGGGGCGGACAGCTGCCCCAGGTCCAGCTGGTCCACGCCCATGCGCCAGCCGAACAGCTGCACGGCGCCCCAGGGGTACAGTTCGATGCCCAGTGCGCGGGTCAGGCCGTAGGACAGCAGGCGCCGTGGCGTGAGGCTCAGGCCGCTCAGGTGCGCGCCGCTCAGGCGTTCGGGGGCGCTGGTCGTGTCCGGCGCGAGCCAGGAGTCGCCGCTGAAGAACAGGACGCGCACGGTGCGTTCCGGCATGAAGTGGTGGTATTCCTCGCCGGGCGCGTGGTGTTCTTCCAGCTGCCAGTACGTGCGGACCAGGGCGCGCAGGGGCGGGCTGGGCGGCAGTTCCTGGTACATGCTCCTACTGTGGCAGAGCGGAGGGCGGGGCACCTCCGCCAGACGGACAGGGCCGCTGACGGAAATCTTCAAGACGCCCTGCTGGGGTGTCCGGTCAGGCCGGGCCCGGAGTACGCTGAGGGGACCATGGCGACGCGCCGGCCTCCCGCTTCCGACCTGCCATTCCGGGGGCCTCCGGAGGAATTGCGCCGGACGCTGTACCTGCTGGCGATCGTGCTGGGCCTGCTGGTGGTGGGGGCGCTGAACGTGCTGGCGTACTCCACGGGCACCCGGAATCTGTACGTGCAGGTGGTGCTGCCGGTCACGATGATCCCGGTGCTGTTCAGCCTGGGGTGGCTGCTGTCGCGCCGGCCTCTGGCGCTGCCCGAGCGGCTGATGTTCTTCACGGTGAATGTGCAGGTGCTCGCGCAGGCGCTGTTGGAGGAGATGCAGCGTCCGGCGCTGTCCGGCGGGTCGGACTTGGTGTACTGGTCGGTGGTGGTGAACGTGATGCTGGCGTACCTGCTGTTCCCGAACCGCGAGGCGGGGCGCTACAGCGCGGCGCTGTTCGTGCTGTCCGTGGTGGTGCCGTGGGCGGGGCTGGCGCTGGGGGGCGGCGCGGTGTCGGCGGACCTACCGCGGGTGCAGCTGACGGTGGGGATCGTACTGCTGTTCGTGCACGCGCTGTCGTGGTACCGGGGGCAGTTCGAGGCGCAGCGCAGCGAGGTGCGGGTCATGGCGCAGCTGGCGCACACGGACCTGCTCACGAACCTGCCGAACCGGCGCGGCATGTACCCGGCTGTGCAGGAGCTGCTGACGTCGGGCGGCGCGGCGCTGCTGCTGGATCTGGATCACTTCAAGCGCGTGAACGACACGTTTGGGCATCAGGTGGGCGATGAGGTGCTGGAGCGCTCCGCGCGGCTGATGGAGGCGCAGTTGCCGCCCGGCGGGAAGGTGGGCCGCTGGGGTGGCGAGGAGTTCCTGATGACCCTGCCGGGCCTGGGGGCCCCCGAGGCCGCTCAGCTGGCCGAGCGGCTGTGTCAGACGTTCCGCACGCAGAGCATGGTGGGCGTGGGGCTGGTGACGGTCAGTGTGGGGGTGACGCTCGCGCGGGTGGGGGAGACCCTGCCGGCCCTGGTGGCCCGCGCGGATGAGCACCTGTACGCCGCCAAGCACGCGGGCCGCGACGGCTGGCGGGACGCGCCGCTGCTGGACGGAGGCGCGGACGGGTCGGTGTCTGCGTTCCCGGACGTGTGACACCCGGCGGCGTTTAGACTTGCCGCTGTATGACGACCTACCGCAAAGAGTCGGACACGATGGGCATCCTGGACGTGGACGCCAGCCGTTACTGGGGCGCGCAGACGGAGCGCAGCATTCACAACTTCCCGATTGGCCGGGACACGTTCGTGTGGGGGCGGCCCGTGATCCGCGCGCTGGGCATCCTGAAAAAGGGTGCGGCGCAGGCGAACGCGGACCTGGGTGAACTGCCGCGCGACGTGGCGGACCTGATCGTGCAGGCGGCGGACGAGGTGATCGCCGGGACGCTGGACGAGCACTTCCCGCTGGTGGTGTTCCAGACTGGCAGCGGCACGCAGAGCAACATGAACGCGAACGAGGTCATCAGCAACCGCGCCATCGAGATCGCGGGTGGCGAGCTGGGCAGCAAGAAGCCGGTGCACCCGAACGATCACGTGAACCGCGGTCAGAGCAGCAACGACACCTTCCCGACCGCGATGCATATCGCGGTGGTGCTGGAACTGAACGAGCGCCTGTACGGCAGCGTGGGCAAGCTGCGCGACACCCTGCATGCCAAGGCGCAGGAGCACGCCGGGCTGGTGAAGGTGGGGCGCACGCACCTGCAGGACGCCACGCCCATCACGCTGGGTCAGGAGATCGGCGGCTGGGTCGCGCAGCTCGACTACGCGCTTGCCGAGGTCCGGCACGCTGGCGAGGGCCTGCTGGAACTCGCAATTGGCGGCACGGCGGTGGGTACCGGCCTGAACGCCCACCCGCAGTTCGGTGATCTGGCCGCGCAGAAGTACGCCGAGGAGACGGGCTTCGCGTTCCGCAGCGCGGAGAACAAGTTCGCGGCCCTCAGCGCGCACGACGCCCTGGTGCAGACCAGCGCGGCCCTGCGGACCCTGGCGGGCGCTCTGATGAAGATGGCGAACGACGTGCGGTGGCTCGCGTCAGGCCCCCGCAACGGCATCGGCGAGATCACCATTCCCGAAAACGAGCCCGGCAGCTCCATCATGCCCGGCAAGGTGAACCCCACCCAGAGTGAAGCGATGACGATGGTCGCCACGCGCGTGTTCGGCAACGACGCCACCGTGGCCTTCGCCGGGTCCCAGGGGAACTTCCAGCTGAACGTGTTCAAGCCCGTGATGGTGCACGCCGTGCTGGAGAGCATCCGCCTCATCAGTGACGCCTGCCTCGCCTTCAACGACAACTGCGCGGTTGGCATCGAGCCGAACGTGGAGAAGATCGAGCACAACCTCAGCATCAACCTGATGCAGGTCACGGCGCTGAACAAGCACATCGGGTACGACAAGGCCGCCGCGATCGCCAAGAAGGCCCACAAGGAGGGCAGCAGCCTCAGGGAGGCGGCGCTGGCGCTGGGTTACGTCACGGAAGACGAGTTCGCGCAGTGGGTCGTACCGCTCGACATGACGCACAGCTGAACCTGACCGCACAGGGGAACGGGAGGCGTCAGCTGGTTGCCTCCCGTTCCTCTGTGCGGTCAGTTCGTGTCCGGGACGTAATGCAGGGCCGCGGCATTGTCCAGGCCCAGGCTGAACAGCTCGGTCTTGAAGTCGACACTGACGTACATCATGTTCCAGCCCTTCTTGAAGGGCAGGTTGATTGCGATGCTGATCGCGTTGTTGCACTTCAGGGAGCCCGTGACCGTGTCGTCCTGCGTGACGAACACCGGCACGTGGCGCGTGCTGACGTAGGACGAGCCGTTGAAGGTGATGGTCACCTCGTTCAGTGACACGCCCCCCTGCGTTGACGTGAAGTCCGCGCCGGTCACGAACAGCGCCTGCGTGCCGGGCGCGGACTCCGTCAGGGACTCCAGACACACGGAGGACAGGTCGCCGATCACCTGCGGCGCCGCCTTCGGGGACAGGTTCGTTCTGGCCAGGACGCCCTGCGCGCTGCCGGGCAGCGTGACCGTGCCGGTGCCCAGGGCGCTCACGCTGGCCGTGGAGAGCACCGGGCCGGGCACGCTGGTGTTCGTCGTGTCGAGCGTGCGCAGCGTCAGGGTCCCGGGGCCGTACGTCCACGCCGAGTTCCCCAGCACGCCGGTCTCCAGCGCGACGTTCAGGGTCGCGCCCGGAATGACGGCCGGTGCGGGCGCTCCACCGCCGCCACACGCGGTCAGGGCGGCACTCAGGGCGAGGAGGGCGGCGCTCGTCAGAAGTCGCTTCATGGGGTCAGTGTGCGTGCGCGGCCGTTGCGGCGGCGTTGCACCTTCCTGGGCGTTCCCGGTCATCAATATGTTCAGGTGGCCGGGTTCACGCGGCCCACCGGCGCGCCGGGGCAGCGCGTCAGAACCGCGCAAGAGCGGCGGAGTACACTCGAGGTCAGAGAGGACCACGTGGTCCTTCAGTCGGGCGTCAGGTGCGCTTGTTACGCTGGGCAATCACAGGTCCTCGCGGCCTGCCCAAGCCCTGAACACCCCAGCCCCCTCTTCTCTTCCCGGAGCCTGCCTGATCCCATGCGTGTCCTGACCACCCTGCTGACCACCCTCCTGCTGTCCTCGCCCGCCGCGGCCCTGCAACTCATCGTGTGGGACCGCGACCTGTCCACCAAACTGGGCGACGGCGAGAGCAGCGGCGGGCGCGTCACGGTGCGCTTGGCCTCGGATTACACCGGGCCGGTGGTGGTGCTCTTCGCCCCCAGTGACGACGAGCGGGCCCGCGGCACCTTCGCCGGCCTGAAAAGCCGCTACGTGGGCACGCTGACCAATGGCCAACTGAACCTGTTCCCGGAAGACCGCTCGTCAGCGCAGTCCATCACGAAGTTCCTGTCAGGCTTCAAGCTGTCAGTGAACGTGCAGGTGAACGCCGCGCCGGTCAGCCTGCCGGGCCTGCGGAAGTCCGCGGCGCCCGGTCAGAACCGCTGAGTCTGACGCCCCCCGCGCAGCGGGACCGTCAGAACCACGCAGATTTCATCAAGACAGCCCCGCATGGACGGGGGTAGGATCACGTCATTGCGTCTGCCTGCCGTGGCAGGCGACCTTCAAGGAGACCCATGCTGGCCCAGATTCTTGTGGTTGAAGACGATCCCCACCTCGGACCCCTGCTCAAGGAGTACCTGTCCGCCGACTACCAGGTGCATCACGCCGCCACCCTGAAAGACGCGCAGGCCTGGCTGGGGACGCACACGGCCCAGCTGATCCTGCTGGACCTGAACCTGCCCGACGGGGACGGCCTGGACCTCGTGCAGGCGCTGCGGCAGTACTCTTCGACGCCCGTACTGGTCCTCTCGGCCCGCAGTGGCGTGCAGGAGCGCGTGGCCGGACTGAACGCCGGAGCGGACGACTACCTCACCAAGCCGTTTGCCATGCCGGAACTCGACGCGCGCATCTCCGCGCTGCTGCGCCGCACGGCCGCCGGGACGGGCGTGAACCTGGGCAACACCAGCCTCTCGACCAGCAGCCTGCTGCTCAGCGTGAACGACAAGAATGTCAACCTCACCGAGCATGAGGCCCGCATCCTGGAACTGATGATGCGCACGCCCGAGCGGGTGTTCTCCCGGGCGGACATCGAGTCGCACCTGTACGGCTGGGAAACCCCGAACAGCAACAGCGTCGAGGTGCGCATCTCACAGCTGCGCAAGAAGCTTGAAAGTGCCGGATCGGACCTGAGAATCCGGACCATCCGCAACGTCGGGTACGTCCTGCAGGCCTGATGATGCCCGAGGCGCGGCCCGTCACGACCCCGCCCGGGGCGCGGCGGGCCGCGCTGCTCACGCCCGGCGCGGGCCTGTACTCGGCGCGGGTGGCGTGGCGGCACAGCCTGCGCTTCCGGCTGGCCCTGACCTACAGCGCCCTGAGCGCCCTGCTACTGATGCTGATCACGCTGGGCGTCGTGTCGCTGCTGCTGTCGCGCATGGAGCAGCAGTTCGTGGACCGCCTGAACGACCGCGCCGACACGCTGGCCGAGGCGTTCACGAACACGGGTGGGGGGCTGGGCCGCACGGCGGGCGGCGCAGGCGCCTACACCCTGCTGATCGACCCGGACGGGCAGGTCGTGGCGGCCAGCCCGGCGCTGCGGGATTACATCGACTCCGGGTACCCGTTCGGTTCACTGTCGCGCGTGCCCATTCAGAACACCACCGTGCGGGCCGTCAAGCGTGCCGCCGGGAACTTCGGGACGCTGTGGGTCGGCCTGCCGGAGGATGACCTGATCGCCGCGCGCCAGAGCGCCCTGAGTGCGCTGCTGCTGGCCCTGGTGACCGCACCGCTGATCCTGCTGCTGACCGGCTGGTGGGTGGGCCGGCGCGCGCTGGCGGGCCTGGAGCACGCGGCGAATCTGGCCGACCAGCTGGACCCGGCACGCAACCTTGACCCGCTGCCGCTGCCCGCGCGGGAGGACGAGGTGCAGCGCCTCCTCGTGGCGATCAACAGCCTGCTGGTCCGCATCGAGGCCCAGCAGGCGCGTGAGAAGCAGCTGCTGGGCCAGATCGTGCATGAGCTGGGCGCGCCGCTGACCGTGCTGAAAGCCAGCCTGAGCCGCGCCGAGGCCCGCCTGGGCGACCCGGAGGTCGCGCGCGCCGCCCTCGTCGCGGACGAGCTGACCTTCACCACGCAGGACCTGATGCAGCTGGCGCGCGGGCAGCTGGAATTGAAACTCGCCTGGCATTACATCCCCGCGCGCACCCTGCGTGACCGCCTGGACCGCCTGGTGCCGGGCACGACCTTCACCGGGGACTGGGGGGGCGGCATCCTGTGCGACCCGGACCGCCTGACGCAGGCGCTTCGGAACCTGCTGGCGAACGGGCGGCGGCACGCGGGCCCCGAGGGCACCGTCACGCTGGACCTGCACGAGACGCCGGAGAAACTGTGCTTCCGGGTGCGGGATTCCGGGCCCGGCCTGCCCGCTGAACTGGGTGACCGGATCTTCGAGCCGTTCGTGAGTGGCGCGGGCAGCAGCGGCCTGGGCCTGAGCGTGGCCCGGCAGATCGCGCGCATGCACGGCGGGGACCTGAGTGGCACGAACCACCCGGACGGCGGCGCCCTGTTCACGCTGGCGCTGCCCGGCGCGGCCCTCGGGGATGACAGCGAGGATCTGGAAGACGCCGAGCTACTGGACGAGCCGCCCCTGGCCCCGGCCACCCCGCCGGTCACATGAGTGCGCCGGGGTCCCGCAGGCCCCCTATGCTGACCGGGTGACCAGCCGTCTGTTCGATCCGCCCGCCCCACCCCATCCGGACGAGCGGCGGGCGCTGCTGGCCCTGCGCTTCGCGCCGCAGCTGGGGCCCCGCCGCATTGAGGCGCTGCGCGTGCACTTCGGTTCTGCGGCCGCCGCGTGGCAGGCGCCCCTGCGGGACCTGCGCGACGTGCCGGGCCTGGACGCACGGGCCGCGCAGGCCGTGGGGAGCCCGGCGGCCCTGACCCGCGCGGACCAGGAACTCGCGCGCGTGCAGCAGGAGGGCGTGACGCTGCTGCTGCGCGGCCTGGACGGCTACCCGGCGGCCCTGGACGCGCTGGGCGACCCGCCCGCAGCCTTGTGGATTCTCGGGCCCCTGCCGGACCTGCCGACCGTGCCGCGCGCCATCGGGATGGTGGGCACCCGCGCGGCCAGTCCGCACGCGCAGGCGTTCACGCGGATGCTCGCCGCGGACCTCGCCCGCGCCGGGGTGGTCGTCGTGAGCGGCCTGGCGCGCGGCATCGACACGGCCGCGCACGGGGCGGCCGTGGAGGCAGGCGGGGTCAGTCTGGGGGTGCTGGGCAGCGCCGTGAACCGCGTGTACCCACGGGAGAACACCCGGCTGGCCGCGCAGCTGACGCTGGTCAGCGAGTACCCGCTGGACACCGGGCCCGCGCAGCATCACTTCCCCACCCGTAACCGCCTGATTGCCGCGCTGAGCGCCGGGACGGTCGTGGTCGAGGGCGAACGCAAATCCGGCTCGCTCATCACTGCCACGCACGCCCTGGAATGCGGGCGGACGGTGTTCGCCGTGCCCGGGCGCGCCGGGGACCCACGCGCGGCCGGCCCGCACGCCCTGATCCGCGACGGCGCGGTGCTCACTGAAAGCGCGGCCGACATCCTGACCGAGCTGGGATGGGGTACCGTTCCGGACGCGCCGCTGCCGGACCTACCCCATGAGCAGGCGCGGGTCCTGGCAGCCCTGATCGGCCCGGTCACGCTGGATGACCTTGTCGTGGCCACCGGATTGCCTCTAGCGGACGTGCAGACGGCCCTGGTCCTCCTGAACCTGCTGGGCCTCGCAGAGGAGATCGGAGGGCGCTGGGTGCGGCGCTGAGGGCTGACCATAGCCGGCGCATTGCCTCCTGAAGTTCAGGCGTGCTGCGGGCCGAAGTCCTTTTCCACCGTGACGCGCGGCTCGCCGCTGAGCGTGACCCCCTCCTGCGCTGGGTCGCTCAGCGTCCCCAGCAGGGGCGCCAGACCCACCGCGAGCGTCCCACCGTCCCCGGCCACGTCGTGCCCGAGCGGATCGAGGGTCAGCGCCCAGCCACCGCCGGGCCAGTTCACGCGGGCGTGAATGGGTTCACCGCGGTTCAGGGCCGCCAGTTCCAGGTCGTCAATGCGGACGCGGACGCGTCCCGGCGTGAACCTCACCTTCATGGGTGACAGGATAGGGGTATGGACATCCTGATTCTGGGCGGCACGCAGTTCGTGGGTCGGCACATCGTGATGGCGTTCCTGGCGGCCGGGCACCGCGTGAGCATCCTGACCCGCGGCCGCACCGCGGATGAACTGCCGGCTGAGATTGAGCGGCTCCGCGGCGACCGGAGTGAGGTGAATGGCCTGGACGCCCTGACGGGGCGGTCCTGGGACGCCTGCGTGGACGTCAGTGGGTACCTGCCTTCCGCGGTGCGCGCCAGCTGCGCTGCGCTGCGGGATCAGGTGGGCCGGTACGTGTTCATCAGTACCGCCAGCGTGTATGCCGAGCCGGACCGGCACCCGGTGCGCGAGGATGATCCGCTGCTGCCGCCCGCGCCAGAGGACGCTACCGAGGTGACCGGGGAGACGTACGGCCCGTTGAAGGTGACCTGCGAGCAGATCGTGCAGGCCACGTTCGGCGACGGGGCGACCATCCTGCGGCCGCAGATTGTCGCGGGTCCTTTCGACCACACGGCCCGCTACCCGTACTGGCCTGACCGGGCGGGCAGGGGAGGGGAGACCCTGATGCCTGGAAGCGGGCAGGATCACGTGCAGGTGATTGACGCGCGGGACTTGGCGCGCTTCACGGTGCGGGTGGTCGAGGAGCACGTGGGTGGGGTGTTCAACCTGGCGGGGCCGCGACTGAGCTGGGCGGCCTTCGCGCAGGTACTGGGCATCCAGTCGCCGGTGTGGGTGGACGCCGCGCAGCTGGAAGCGCTGGAGCTTGGCTTCTGGGAGGTGCCGCTGTTCATCCCGGAGGATGGGCCACAGGCGGGCCTGATGGATATCAGCGCCGAACGGGCCCAGCGGGCGGGCCTGACGCTCACCCCGCCGGAGGAAACCGCCCGTGACACCCGGGCCTGGAGTGAGCGGGCGGACCTGACGTACGCCCTGACCCCGGCGCGGGAGGCCGAGGCGCTGGCCGCCGCGAAACGCTGAGACGAGAGAGAAACGCCTTCTCTGGCATGGAGCGGAGAGAAGGCGGGAGAGAGGAGCGGGCGGTGATATGCTGGCTCCCGCTCAAGAGTGCCTTAAGGGAGGTGCGCCTTATCTCGCAGGAAATCTGGTCGGACGTGCTGGGGTACGTCCGCAAGAACATTACAGAGGTCGAGTACCACACGTGGTTCGCGCCGGTGAAGAATCTGGGCGTACAGGACGGCTCACTGGTGCTGGGCGTGCGCAACTCCTTCGCGCAGGAGTGGTTCCGCAAGAACTACCTGAAGCTGCTGGAGGACGCGCTGCGCAGTCTGGGCGCGCAGAACCCGCAGGTGAGTTTTCAGGTGCTGCCCGCCGCGCAGGACGCGCTGCTGCTGCCCAGTGATCCGCCCCCGCCACCCAGCGTGCCCGCGCCGCGCGCCTCGGCCCCTGCACCCATGGAGAGCCGCAAGGTGCTGAACCCGAAGTACACCTTCGAGAACTTCGTGGTGGGCCCGAACAACAACCTTGCGCACGCGGCGGCCCTGGCAGTCGCAGAGTCCCCCGGCAAGGCCTACAACCCGCTGTTCATCTACGGGGACGTGGGCCTGGGGAAAACCCACCTGATGCACGCCGTCGGGCACTACATGCTTGAACGTTTCCCGGGGAAACGGGTGGAGTACGTATCCACCGAGTCGTTCACAAACGACCTGATCAACGCGATCCGCGACGACAAGATGACGCAGTTCCGCAACCGATACCGCTCGGTGGACCTGCTGCTGGTGGACGATATTCAGTTCCTGGCGGGCAAGGAGCGCACGCAGGAGGAGTTCTTCCACACCTTCAACGCGCTGTACGAGAGCCACAAGCAGATCATCCTGAGTTCCGACCGGCCACCGAAGGACATCCAGACACTGGAGGGTCGCCTGCGCAGCCGCTTTGAATGGGGCCTGATCACGGACATCCAGTCGCCGGAATACGAGACGCGCGTGGCGATCCTGAAGATGAACGCGGAGCACAACCGTATTGACATCCCGCAGGAGGTGCTGGAGCTCATCGCGCGGCAGGTGACGAGCAACATCCGCGAGCTGGAAGGCGCGCTGATGCGGGTCGTGGCCTTCTCCAGCCTGAACAACGTGCCCTTCTCGCGGGCGGTGGCCGCCAAGGCGCTGAGCAACGTGTTCGCGCCCCAGGAAGTGAAGGTGGAGATGATGGACGTGCTGCGGCAGGTGGCCGCACAGTTCAACATGCCCCCCGACGTGATCCGCGGCTCGGGGCGCGTGCGTGAGGTCGTGCAGGCGCGGCAGGTGGCGCAGTACCTGATCCGCGAGCTGACCGATCATTCCCTGCCGGAGATCGGGCAGTTCTTCGGGCGGGATCACTCTACGGTCATGCACGCCATCAGCAAGGTCTCGGAACAGATGGGGAAGGACAGTGAACTGACCGCGGCGGTGGACCTCTTGCGCCGCCGCATGAAGGGTCAGGATGACGAGGATTCTGATGCGTAATTCGTTCTCATCATTCAGCTTCAAGCAGAATAAGTTCCAAGTTTCGTTCCAAACACCTGTGCAGCATTTCACGAGCTGTGGAAAAGCCTGTGGAAAAGCTGTGGATAACCCCCGGTTTACCTGTGGATAACTCTGTGGATAAACGTACCCCCTGACTCCCTGTGGATAACCTGCCAACTTTTCCACAGGTTATCCACAGGAAAGTGCCAGTTATCCACAATTTTGTCCACAAGGCAGATCTGCGCCTAGTGCAGCCCAAACCCACTTATCCACAGTTTCCACAGGACCTATTACTACTACTACTATCTTTTTTTAGAATAAAGACAGATAAAAGATAGGGACCAGACAGAGAGGCACGTATGAACGTACACGTCACCAAGAAAATCCTCAGCGAAGGCCTGGGCCTGCTGGAACGCGTCATCCCCAGCCGTAGCAGCAACCCCCTGCTCACGTCCCTGAAAGTCGAGGCGAGCGAAGCTGGCCTGACCCTGTCCGGTACCAACCTCGAAATCGACCTGTCGTGCTTCGTGCCCGCAGAGGTGAAAGATCCCCGTAACTTCGTGGTTCCTGCCCACCTGTTCGCGCAGATCGTGCGCAACCTTGGGGGCGAACTCGTTGAACTGGAACTCAGCGGCTCGGAACTCTCAGTGCGTGCGGGCGGCTCGGACTTCAAACTGCAGACCGGCGACATCGACGCCTACCCCCCGCTGAGCTTCCCCGCACAGGCTGATGTGAGCCTCGACGCGACCGAACTGGCCCGCGCCTTCTCCAGCGTGCGCTACGCCGCCAGCAACGAGGCCTTCCAGGCAGTCTTCCGCGGCATCAAGCTCGAGCACCGGCCCGAGGGCGCGCGCGTGGTCGCCTCCGATGGGTATCGCGTGGCGATCCGGGACTTCCCGGCCAGCGGGGACGGCCGCAACCTGATCATCCCGGCGCGCAGCGTGGACGAACTGATCCGCGTGCTCAAGGACGGCGAGGCCCGCTTCACGTACGGCGACGGGCAACTGAGCGTGACCACGGACCGCGTGCACATGAACCTGAAGCTCCTGGACGGGGACTTCCCGGATTACGAGCGCGTGATTCCCAAGGAGATCAAGTTGCAGGTCACGCTGCCCGCCACGGCGCTGAAGGAGGCCGTGAACCGCGTGGCGGTGCTGGCCGACAAGAACGCGAACAACCGCGTGGAGTTCCTGGTCTCGGAGGGCAAGCTGCGGCTGGCCGCCGAGGGCGACTACGGCCGCGCGCAGGACACGCTGGACGTGGTGCAGGGGGGCAGCGAGCCCGCCATGAGCCTCGCCTTCAACGCCCGGCACGTGCTGGACGCCCTGGGCCCGATCGACGGGGACGCGGAGCTGCTGTTCTCCGGGTCGACCAGCCCGGCGATCTTCCGCGCGGCGGGGGGCGGCGGGTACATGGCCGTGATGGTGACCCTGCGCGTCTGAGGTGCCGGGCGGGTGGGGCGCGCGGCCGCACCTGTCTGCACCGGAAGTTGAACCGGGTGCATCTTTCTGCGGGGGCACCCGCTTATAGTGTCTGAAGTACACCTACTCGCCTGCGGGCGACAGGGCCGTGATCCGGGAGGAAATAGGGATGAAGATTCAGAAAGTGATCGCCCGTGAAGTGCTGGACTCGCGCGGGAACCCCACCGTGGAAGCCGAAGTTCACCTCGACAGTGGCCTGCAGGGCCGCGCGATCGTACCCTCGGGCGCCAGCACCGGTACCCACGAGGCCCTGGAACTCCGCGACGGTGGCAGCCGCTACCTCGGCAAGGGCGTGCAGCAGGCCGTCAAGAACGTCAACGAGGCCCTCGGTCCGGCCGTGGTTGGTCTGGACGCCAGCGAGCAGGCCGCCATCGACGCCGCGCTCATGGCGACCGATGGCACCCCCAACAAGGGCAACCTGGGTGGCAACGCCATCCTGGCCGTCAGCCTCGCCGCAGCCCGCGCCGCGGCCGCTGAACTGAACATCCCGCTGTACCGCTACCTGGGTGGCAGCAACGCCAAGACCCTCCCGGTCCCGATGATGAACGTCATCAACGGCGGCGCGCACGCCGACAACAGCGTGGACTTCCAGGAGTTCATGGTCATGCCCGTCGGCGCGCCCAGCTTCCGCGAGGCGCTGCGCTACGGCGCCGAAACCTTCCACAGCCTCAAGAAGGTCCTGTCGAAGAAGGGCTACAACACCAACGTCGGCGACGAGGGCGGTTTCGCGCCGGACCTCAAGAGCAACGAGGAAGCGCTGGACGTGCTCCTCGAGGCGATCGAGAAGGCTGGTTACGAGCCCGGCAAGGACATCGCCATCGCGCTGGACCCCGCCGTGACCGAGCTGTTCAAGGACGGCCAGTACCACCTCGAATCCGAGGGCCGCGTGCTCTCAACCGCCGAGATGGTGGACTTCTGGGCCGACTGGGCCAGCCGCTACCCGATCGTGAGCATCGAGGACGGGTTGGCCGAGGACGACTGGGACGGCTGGGCGCAGCTGACCGCCAAGATCGGCGACCGCGTGCAGCTGGTCGGCGACGACCTATTCGTGACCAACCCCGAGCGCCTCCAGCGCGGCATTGACAGCAAGGTCGGCAACGCGATCCTGGTGAAGGTGAACCAGATCGGCAGCCTGACCGAGTCCATGGACGCCATCGAGCTGGCCAAGCGGCACCACTACGGCACGATCATCAGCCACCGCAGCGGCGAGTCCGAGGACGCGTTCATCGCGGATCTGGCGGTCGCCACGAACGCCGGGCAGATCAAGACCGGTTCGGCCAGCCGCTCGGACCGCATCGCGAAATACAACCAGCTGCTGCGCATCGAGGATAGCCTCGGTGACCGCGCGGTGTTCCCGGGCCGCAAGGCGCTGCGCTAACCCCGGCAGGCGGGCGGCGGGGGTGACCCTGACCGCCCGTCGCCTTCACGCGCTTGGAAAGGATTCCAGATGAAACAGATTGACCGCGCCACCAAGATCGTCGCCACCGTCGGGCCCGCCAGCCGCACCCCGGACGTGCTGAGCCGCATGATTGACGCCGGACTGAACGTCGTCCGCATGAACTTCAGCCACGGCGACCCCGAGGACCACCGCCAGACGGTGCAGATGGTCCGCGAACTGGCCGCCAAGAAGGGCGTCACCATCGGCATCCTGCAGGATCTCCAGGGCCCGAAGATCCGCGTGGCCCGCTTCAAGGACGGCAGCGTGACCCTCGCGCCCGGCGACAAGTTCACGATCACCATGGACGACGTTGAGGGCGACGAGACCCGCGTGGGCACCACCTACAAGGACCTCGTGCGCGACGTGCACCCCGGCATGGCCCTGCTGCTGGATGACGGCAACATGGCCCTGCGTGTCGAGGGCGTGCGTGGCAACGACGTGCTGACCACCGTCGTGATCGGCGGCGTCCTGAAGAACAACAAGGGCATCAACGTGCCCGAAGCCGACCTGAGTGTGCCCGCGCTGTCTGAGAAGGACGTGCAGGACATGGAGTTCGGCGCGGAACTGGGCGTGGACTGGGTGGCGCTGAGCTTCGTGCGCTCCCGCGACGACCTGCTGCTGGCCCGCCACTACATGTCCCGCTTCGGCAGCCGCGCCAAGCTGATGGCCAAGATCGAGAAGCCGCAGGCCGTGGACCGCTTCGAGGACATCCTGAAGGAAGTGGACGGCATCATGGTCGCCCGCGGTGACCTGGGCGTCGAGATGCGCCCCGAGCAGGTCCCCACCATCCAGAAGCGCATCATCCGCATGTGCCGTGAGGCCGGGAAACCCGTGATCACGGCCACGCAGATGCTGGAGAGCATGATCAGCCTGCCGCGCCCCACCCGCGCCGAGGCGTCCGACGTGGCCAACGCCATCTACGACGGCACGGACGCCGTGATGCTCTCGGCGGAATCCGCCGCCGGGCAGTACCCGGTCGAGGCGGTCGCCATGATGGCCCGCATCGCCCGCGAGGCCGAGGGCAGCGAGCATTACAAGATGCTCCAGCGCTCCTTGGTGATCGACACTGAACTGGCGCAGGATGCCATCGCGTCGGCCGCGTGCAGTATCGGCGAGAAGCTGGACTCCCCCGCCATCGTGACCTTCACGAGTACGGGCGGCGCGGCGGCCCGTATCGCGAAGAACCGTCCCCCGCTGGCGATCCTGGCCCTGACGCCCAACGAGCAGACCCGCAACCAGCTGGCGCTGTCCTGGGGCGTCGTGCCGGTGCTCAGCGAGGACCCCCGCAACACCGACGATATGGTCCGCATTGCCAACGATGAGCTGCGCCGCAGCGGCCTGGCGGATGTGGGCGACCGTTACGTGATCACGGCGGGCGTGCCCTTCGGCGTGCGCGGCACAACGAACATGCTGCGCGTTGAGCGTCTGCGTGAGGATCTGCTGCAACCCTGAACATGGGTTTCGCCTGATCTGGGTGCAAACTTCATCTGAGCGTCAGATTTTTATCCACAGGGACGGGCTTTTTCCACACCGACCCTGTGGATAACTGTTGTGTTGTCCACAGGGTTTTGCTGCGCCTGGCGGTCATCCACAGGCAGGGACAGTTGTCCACAGCTGCCTGTGCATAACTTTCCCCCTCTGGCCTTGACCTGAAGGTTGCATGAAGATGGGCCTCCCAGCGCCTGGGAGGCCCATGAAGGCCCCATGAAGTTCAGGGGTGGATCAGGACCCCAGAACCAGTCGCGCGAACTTGTCCTTGCCCTTCTGAATGACCGCACCGCCCTCCTGAGACAGCTGCTCGCGGGTCAGGCTGGCCTGCGCGTCCGTCACAGCCTCCCCGTTCAGTTTCAGGCCCCGGTTCTGCATCAGCTTGCGGGCCGCGCCGTTGCTGGGCTCCAGGCCCGCCAGGACCACCAGCTTCACCAGACTGATCCGCTCGGGGTCAGCACTGTTCGCCAGTTCCGCCGCGGGCACCGTCACGGTCGGGATGTTCTGCGGAATGCCCCCCTTGGCGACGCTGCGGAAGCGGGCCTCGGCGGCGTCCAGATCCGCGTCCGGGTGGAACCACGCCACCACCTCGCGCGCCAGTTCGCGGTGCGCGGCCACCGGGTGTCCGGCCAGCAGCTCCTCGATGCGGGGGCGGGGCAGGTCGGTCAGCAGCGTGAAGTAGTTGTCCAGCAGCGGGTCGGGCACCTTCATCAGCTTCGCGAACATCTCGTGCGGCTCGTCGGTCAGGCCGATGTAGTTGTCGAGGCTCTTGGACATCTTCTCGGTGCCGTCCAGACCCACCAGCAGCGGCAGCGTCATCACAACCTGTGATTCCTGCCCGTAATCCCGCTGCAGCGCGCGGCCCACCAGGTTGTTGAAGAGCTGATCGGTGCCGCCCAGCTCCACGTCTGCCTCCAGCGCCACGGAGTCGTAGCCCTGCGTGAGGGGATACAGCAACTCGTGCACGGCGATGGGCACGCCACCCTCAAAGCGCTTGCGGAAGTCGTCGCGTTCCATGATGCGCGCGACCGTGTAGCGGCTGGCCAGGCGGATCACGTCGGCGTACCCCATGGGCTCCAGCCACTCGCCGTTGAAACGCACTTCCAGCACCTCGGGTTCCTGGCGCAGGATCAGGCGGCACTGCTCCAGGTAGCTCTTGGCGTTCTCGCGGGTCTGCTCCAGCGTCAGGGGTGGGCGGGTCTTGCTCTTGCCGCTGGGGTCGCCGATCATCGCGGTGAAATCACCGATCAGCATGATCACCTTGTGGCCCAGGTCCTGGAACTGGCGCATCTTACGCAGGATCACAGCGTGCCCCAGGTGCAGGTCCGGGCGGGTCGGGTCGGCGCCCAGCTTCACGCGCAGCGGCTGACCCTTGGCCAGTTTTCGGCGCAGGTCGTCCTCAGACACCAGATCCACGACGCCGCGGCGCAGCAGCTCGATCTGGTCGTCCACAGGTAGGTTCCATCGGATGGGGGCGGGTTCTTGCCGGGTCATTTCATTCTGCATGAGCACTCCATGGGGGAGCGGCGCATCAGGACTGTCCGGATGCGCCGCTCGGGGTTGGATTTCAGGCTGTGACTGACCCTGCTCCCACCGGTGGCGGCGGGCAGGGATACGCACGTCGGGTCAGACGCCTCATGCCGCCCAGCATAACAGGCGCCGCCGCCCGTTAGCATGCCTGCTGTGAAGACCATTCAGGAGTTGCGTGACACCTTCCCCCGCCCCGGCGTGATCGAGTGGCTGGGGCTGCGCCCCGCGCGCCGCGCACCCGTGCAATCGGTGCCGGAGGTTGAGGCGCACCCGCTGGTCGGATTGATCGGCGATCACGGGAAACTCGCCCCGCCTCGCCTGACCGCCCTGACAGGCGAGGCGGGGGAGGCCGCACGCCCCGCGAACGCCCCCGCCATTCCCGGCGGGCCCGGGCGACGGCAGGTGACGCTGATCCAAGCCGAGCACCTGCCCGTGATCGCCGCGCTGGCCGGACTGAACGAGGCGAGCCCGGAACAGCTGCGCCGCAACATCGCCGTGCGCGGTATTCCCCTGCTGGCCCTGAAGGACCGCCGCTTCCAGATTGGCGAGGCGATCCTGGAAGGCACTGGCGAGTGCCACCCCTGCTCGCGCATGGAGGAAACCCTGGGTGAGGGCGGGTACAACGCCGTGCGCGGGCACGGCGGCCTGACCGCCCGCGTGATCCGGGGCGGCGTGATCAGATTGGGTGACCAGATCCGCCCGCTGCCCAGCCCGGACGCCTGAGCTGGCCAGTATCCTGAGCAGCATGCCGAAGCGCCCCGCTCCGCCCCTGAGTCGCACGCGGCGCGTCACGCTGGCGGGCGCGTTCGGGTTCACGCGCCTGATCGTGGAGCTGGGCGTGCTGAGTTCCTTCGCGTTCAGCCTCGCGCTGTTCGTCGCGGCCATCGCACAGGCGTACGCGACGATCCGCGCGGCGCTGGGTGACCTGGGTGAGGCGCACACCACCAAGAGCCTGATCGTCGCGGCGGTCGAGCAGGCCGACACGCTGCTGGTGGGCGTGGCGCTGCTGATCATCTCGTTCGGCTTGCAGGCGCTGTTCGTGGGCCGCGTGCAGAACGTACCCCGCTGGCTGCACATCGACTCCTTCGACGACCTGAAACAGAAACTGATCGGCATCGTGATCGTGGCGCTCAGCGTGAACTTCTTCAGCGTCGCGCTGGAATGGAAGAGCGGGTCCGACATCCTCGTGTACGGCGCGGCCATTGCCGCCGTGATTCTCGCGGTGGGCGCGTACTCCGTGATTCTCTCGCGCCTCGGTCACCGCCCAGACGCGCCCGACGACCAGCATGCCGAACCTTGACGCGCGCCTCCAGGCGGCCCTGCACCTGATCCAGGCCGAGACTCACGCGGACATCGGCAGTGACCACGCGCACCTCCCGATCAGGCTGGCCCAGCTGGGCCGCATCACTCGCGGCGTGATTGTCGAGGTGAACTCAGGCCCGCTGGAACACGCCCGCGTGAACGTCGCCCGCGCGGGCCTCACGGACCGCCTGGAGGTCCGCGCCGGGAACGGCCTGGCCCCGCTGGCGCCCGGCGAGGTGCAGAGTGCCAGCATGACCGGCATGGGCGCGCAGACCATGCTGGGCATCCTGACCCGCACGCCAGGGCGCGTGCCGGACGCGCTGGTGCTGCAACCGAATGACAGTCCGGAACCGCTGCGCCGCTGGGCGCAGGAAAGCAGCTACCACGTCGCGGCGGAGGTCCTGGCCCCCGGCTTCTGGCGGTACCCGGTGCTGAGGCTGGAACGCCAGTCCGGCCCTGACCCGGCCTACGCGGGCCTGCCCGGGAACGCGGCCCTGCGGTACGGCCCGCTGTTGCTGCGCGAGGGGAGCGGGCTGCTGCGTGAACAGGTCGCGGCGGACATCGCCCGTTTGACGCCGCTGGCCGCCCCAGGCCGCGCCGCCGAGCACGACCTGCACGTCGCGCAGAGCGCCGCCGTGTGGCTCTCAGGGAATAGAAAATAAAAAACCCGCCTTCTTCGGCGGTGATAGAAAAAACATAGCGCGGTATGCAGTCGGCGTCAAGTCTTGCGGAATAGCTGGAAAAACACCGTCCTGGAGAGGCTTTTTCCCTAGTACTTCTGCGGAGATATGCAGCTCCGGTCGGTGTGCCCGACCTTCCCGAAGGGGCTGGTGGCGGCTTCCCCGATGAAGGGGACAGCTGGCCGCCGGGAGTCACGGGGGACCAAAACGAAAAATCCGCCCTTCTCGGACGGTGATGGGAAAAGAATAGCGCGGTATGCAGGTCCGGTCAAGTCCTACGTGCTGACCAGAAATTTGTCGCGCTGGACGTTCTGCTATTAAGAGCGGTAGCCGAGGGCTATGCAGTTGGGCACGCCGACGCGATGCTAATCTTCCGGCTGCCGCGCGTCGGACTGGTAGTGTCCGGATGCCTCATCGGCAGGGAGCGGCTCCCGGTGGTGGCTTACTTGGGGAGGCCCAGACCAAAACGAAAAATCCGCCCTTCTCGGACGGTGATAAAAATAGGATACCCCGATATGCAGGCCGTGTCAATCCCCACGCATCGGCCTGAAAAATCTCGTGCTACACGGGTGATCTCCAGCGACGTTCCTGGCGGTATGCAGCGAGGAGGGCCGGAGCGCATAGCCCCGGCCCTCCTCTTCCCGTCTCTGCTCAGCGGGCGACTTCCACGGCGCGGCTCTCGCGCACCACGGTCACCTGCACCTGCCCGGGGTACTCCATGTCCTGCTCGACCCGCCCGGCGATCTCGCGGGCCAGCAGGGTCGCCTGGGCGTCCGTGACCTTCTCCGGCTGCACGATGACGCGTACCTCGCGCCCGGCCTGGATGGCGTACGCCTGCTGCACGCCGGGGAACGATACGGCGATCTGTTCCAGCATCTCCAGGCGGCGCACGTACGATTCCAGTTCCTCGCGGCGCGCACCAGGGCGGGCGGCGCTGATCGCGTCGGCGGCGGCGACGAGCACGGAGTACAGCGTCTCGCCGTTCTCCGGGTCGTGGTGGTGCGCGATGGCGTCGATGACCTCGGCGGGCTCGCCGAAGCGCTTGGCGAGGTTGATGCCGATCTCGACGTGCGTGCCGTCAATCTCGCGGTCGATGCTCTTGCCGACGTCGTGCATCAGTCCCGCGCGGCGGGCCATGCCGGCGTCCAAGCCCAGCTCACCGGCCATGATGCCGGTCAGGTGCGCCACCTGAATGGAGTGTTTCAGGACGTTCTGACCGTAGCTGGTGCGGAAGTACATGCGGCCCAGCAGCTGCACGAGGCCCGGCTTGATGCCGACCACGCCCGCCTCGATGGCGGCTTCCTCGCCCTGGGCGTGCATGAAGGTCTTCATCTCATCCTGCGCCTTGTGCACCATCTCCTCGATGCGGGTCGGGTGTATGCGGCCGTCGGCGACCAAGGCGTCCAGGACGTGTTTGGCAACCTCGCGCCGCACCGGGTTGAAGCTAGAGAGGATCACCGCTTCGGGCGTGTCGTCGATGATCAGGTCCACGCCGGTCAGGGCCTCAAAGGCACGGATGTTGCGGCCCTCACGGCCGATCAGGCGGCCCTTCATGGCGTCGTTCGGGATGGGCACGACCGATACGCTCAGCGCGGCGCTCGTCTCGGAGGCGCTGCGCTGGATGGCCTGCGCGATCACGTGCCGCGCCGAGCGTTTCGCGTCGGCGGTGGCGCGTTCCTGCATGGCCTTCACGCGGATGGCCTTCTCCTCCTCCAGCTCGGCGTCCAGGCGGGTCAGGATGTCCGCGCGGGCCGCCTCGGGGGACAGGCCCGCGATCTCGAACAACTTGAGGTCCGCCTGATGGAGTCGCGCGGCGATCTCCTGCTCCTGCGTGCTCAGATGCCGGGCGCGGTCCTCGAGGCGCTCTTCCAGCGAGTCGAGTTTCTCGCCGCGCGCGTCGAGCTGCTCGGCGCGGCGGTTGAGCCGCTCGATCTCGCGCTTGAGTTCCTCACGTTCCCGGCGGGTTTCCTGGCGGTCACTGCTCAGCGCCTCGCGTTCCCGGGCGGCGTCCTGCTTGGCCTGCGCGCGTTCCTGTTCCAGCCCGGCGCGCAGGGCGCTGACCTGCTCCCGCTGGCTGTCAAGCTGGGCCAGTTGCGCGTCGAACTGCGCAAGCTGAACGCTGAGCTGAGCTTCTCTTTCGGCGGCTTCCTTGATTCTGCGGGTGGCGTCCTGCCTGTCCTGGTCAGCTTCGGCCCGCGCCATGCGGGCGTCGGTGTCGGCCTGAGCGCGGATGCGATCCGCTTCACGCTGGGCGTCCTGTTGCAGGCGGTTGTCGATCTCGGCGCGCTGCCGCGCCCCACGACTCTGCCCTATCAGGAACCCCCCGACCAATCCGAGCAGCAGCCCCACGATGATCCATGCGATCGTCACGGTGCGCTCCTTTGGGTGTGTTGCATGGGGCACGCGCCTGAATGGCCACGCGCCCCGAGGTGGGAAACTGAGGGTGAACGCCTCCGCTGTGATGGACCTGTGGGGACGTTCGCCCCAAGTGTAGCGGGAAAGCCCGGCAGCGCGCGAAGGCCTGACCCTTCAGGTGGTCAGGGCAGGCAGGAGGCAGGAACGACGGTTCTTCAAGACCGCCTGAGCAGGTCAGCGGTGGTCAGGGTTGCACGGTGAAGGTCAGGGTCCCGGACAACCCGGGGTTCAGGAGCTTCACCTTCGCCGCAACTGCACCCAGCAGCGACCCTCTTCCCTGGGGGCTGACTGTGGCGAACGTGGAACTGGAGCCTGGCGTCCGCCACAGGTTCAGTGGGCCACTGCTGATGTGCAGCAGCGCTGCGTGGGCGCGCTGGCATGGAGGGAGCAGTGAATGGGTGGGGAAGTAGAAAACCCCCGCCGTGGGGCGGGGGTCAAACGCTTGATGGCGTTTACTTCGCGGCGTGCACCACGAGCTTCATGGGGATGCTCACTTCGGGGTGGGCGCGGTAGGAGATGTCGTACTCGCCAATTTCCTTGACGGTTTTCGGCATCGTGATGCGGCGCTTGTCCACGTCGAAGCCCAGCTTGTCCAGGGAGTCGGCAACGTCTTGGTGCGTGACCGCACCGTAGATCTTGCCTTCGCCGGCGCGGACGCTGAGTTCCACGGCGACGCCGTTCAGGCGGCTGGCGAGGTCCTCGGCGCTGGCCTTCTCGGCCGCCAGGGTCTTCTGGCGGGCGCGGATGCGGGCTTCGAGGCTCTTCATGTTGCTGGCGGTGGCCGGCGTGGCGATACCCTGGGGGATCAGCCAGTTGCGGGCGTAGCCGTCTTTGACGTTCACGACGTCGCCGGTCTTGCCGAGCTTGCCGGGTTCAAGAAGAATTACTTGCATGTCAATTCTCCTTATTTCCGGACGAGCTTCTCGGTGTAGGGCAGCAGGGCCAGCTGGCGGGCGATCTTGATCGTCTGCGCGATGCGGCGCTGGTGCTTGGCCGAGAGGCCCGTGCGGCGGCGGGGGAGGATTTTGCCCGTGTCGCTCACGAAACGGCGCAGCATCTTCACGTCTTTGTAATCGGTGATTTCCAGTTCTCCAATGGAGAACGGATCGACCTTGGGCTTGCGGGGACGCTTGGGTCCCTTGCCGCGCGGTTTGCGCTCGGCGTTGTTGGTCTGGGTCATGGGTTAGTCCTTGAAATCTGCGTTCCGTGCCCAAGCGGGTTTAGAACGGCAGGTCTTCTTCGTCCGGTGGGAAATCGTCGAGACCTTGGTCAATATCTAAGCCGCCCGAACGGTTCCCCGTGTTCGCTGCCCGGCTCGGCTGGCTGTAGCCGCCGCTCTGGGGGCGCGCCGCACTGCTCGCGGTCTGCGTGCGAGGTCCGGCGGGGGTGGCTGCAGGGTTACCGGCCCCTGCGCCTCGGGACAGGGCTTCGACTCGCGTCGCCTCTACTTTGGTGCTGTTGCGTTTGTTGCCGTCGCGGTCGGTCCACGCTTCGTTGACCAGTCGTCCCTGCACGAGCACGGGGTCCCCCTTGCGGAGGTCTTTCATGCTCTCGGCGAGTTCGCGCCACAGCGTCACGTCGATCCAGTGGGTCTTCTCCTGCCGCTGGCCCTGACGGTCGTTCCATGTCTCGTTCACGGCCAGGCCGAGTCCGAGCACGGCGTCGCCGGCGGGGGTGTAGCGTAGTTCGGGGTCGCGGGTGACGTTCCCGATGAGAATGACTTCGTTCATGCCGCTGCTCATGCGAACGCCGCCTCCGGCGTCCTGAACGAGTTCGGGAGTATATCCGAGCTGTTCCATGCGCAGGGCTTTCACGCGGACCATGCTGCGTTTGCCGCCTTCAGGGGCTTCCCACTGGCTGTACTCCACGCTGCCTTCGACCATCACGGCGTCGCCGCCTTTCAGGTTGCGTTCGGCCTGCCACTCGGCGGGTTTGCCGAGGATGGACACGCGGTGGTACCAGGGGAGTTTGCGTTCGCGCCCGTCGTTGCCGATGATGTGATCTTCACCGGCGATGGTGGCTTCGAACACGGCGGTGCCGCTGGGGGTGTAGCGCAGTTCGGGATCGCGGGCGAGTGCGCCGATCAGGTAAACGTGGTTCATGCCTCGGGCCATGACGTGGTCTCCTTTGTTGCTGGCTGAATCCGGCAGGATTCGTACTGGGGTCTTGAATGCGGCTGGCTGTGCGGCCCTTGCGGGTTGACCGTACGATAACAAACCTGATCTCGTTACGTCAATGGCGTAAAAAGATCAGGCCTTCTTGGTCTTCCACTCCGGGCGGTCCTTGACCACCAGGACGCGGCGCACGTGGTCACGCAGACGCAGGGTGCTGGCGATGTCCGTTTCGGGGTTGCCAGCGGCCTTGATGGTGTACATCAGGTAGTAGCCCTCGCGGTCCTTGCTCACGGCGTAGGCGAGGCGGCGGTTGCCGAGCTCGTCCAGGGTGCTGATTTCCCCGCCCGCGTTCTTCACGGTGGTCTCGATGTATTCCTTCTCGATGCCCACCTGCTCGGCGCTGAGGTTGGGGTTCAGGATCAGGTTCAGGTCGTACTGGTTCATAGTTCACCTCCTCTGTCGCCACTCGCGGGCAAGGTCAGGCCTCGCCGGGCAGCGCAACTCACCACATTACCAGACTTGACGCGGGGTTGCCAGCGGTCAGATGACGCATGCCCGCCCGCCTCGCGCCCCGTACGCTGAGCGGCATGACGAACCCCAGCGAGTCGGCGTCCAACGCGGTCAGCGGCATCCTCGGCATCCTGCGGGAAGCCGTCTTGGGCGGTCAGCCCGGTCAGGGCACCGCCTTCCTGGACGGCACAAAGGCAGACGGCAGTGGCAACCACGGCCTGCTGGCCACCCTGGACGCCCTGAGCGCTGCGCAGGCCAGCCAGGACGTACTGGGCAGCACCGTGGCCGCGCACGCAGCCCACACTGCCTACCACCTGGAGGTCATCGTCCGCTGGGAACGCGACGGCGACCGGGGTCCCTTCGACTGGAAGGGCAGTTTCGAGCCCACCCACGTGGACGATCCGGCGTGGGCGGCGGTCCGGGCCCGCCTGCGCGCCGCGTACGAGGATCTGGTGGCCTTCGCGCGCACCTGGGAAGGCCGCCCTGTGGACGGCGACGTGACCGAGGGCCTGAGTGGCGCGGTCGCGCACGTCGCGTATCACCTGGGGGCGATCCGGCAACTGGTCAAGGGCGTGCAGTGACCCAACCTCGCCCCTACACCCCGGACGACGCTCCGGCTTTCGCTGCGCTGCTGTCCCTGGGCGGACGGAGTACCAGCGCGGACGACCTGCTCGCCACTGACGCCCGGCGCGCTCACGGTGACCAGCCCTGGCGGCGCGTCCTGACGTCCCCCGACGGCCGGGTGCTGGGTGGCGCACAGGTGCAGCGGTCCCTGTTCATCCCACCGGACTTCCTGCACGTCAGTGTGCTGGTCTTCCCGGAAGCCCGTGGGCGCGGGGTGGGAGAGACCCTGTGGCAGGCGGCGCGTCAGGAGGCACTCGGGCAGCAGGCCCAAGGCCTGAGCGTGGACGTCCCGGACGGTGATCCGGCCGACCGCGCCTGGGCCGAGCGACGCGGCTTCACGCTGCGCGCCCACCGCTTCGCCTCCGAGCTCGATCTGCGGAACGTCAGGGTGGCCGACTTCCAGCCCGCCCTGGACGGTGCACGCGCCCAGGGCGTGACCTTCACCGACCTGCGAGGTGCGGACGACGCCACGCTGCGCCGGTACGTGGAGTTCGTCGCGGACCGCCTGATGGACACGCCTGACCTCTCTGGCTACCCCCGCTGGACTTCCGCTCAGGTCCGCGAGATCCTGCGACTGGAATCCGACCCACGGCCCGACTGGCTGATGCTGGCGGTCGGGCCGGACGGCGAGTGGCTGGGGACGACCGTCATGGTCCGCTTCCGGCACCTGCCCTTCGTCTACAACGAACTGACCGCCCTGCACCCCAGCGCGCGCCGACGCGGTCTGGCCCTGCCCCTGAAGTTGCAGGCCGTGCAGCGCGCTCAGGCGGAGGGGCACACGACCATGCGTACCAACAACCATTCACTGAATGCACCCATGCTGGCCGTCAACCGTCGCCTGGGCTTCCGGGCTCTGGCGGGCCGTTTCGAGATGCACCGCCTGACCTGAGCGCCCCAGTGGAGTGCTTCGCTGCCCATACCCCTGCTATTTGCGGCGGCGGAACGGATTCCAGCGAGGCCCGCTCCGCTCCTCCCGGGGCTCGGGGTCAGCGCCGGGCGGTGTGGCGGGCCTCACCTGAGCGGGGGCATGACGGCCCATGGGCCGCACAGGCTCCACCTCGGGCTTGACGGCCTCCTCGTACACCTCGTCCTCCGGCGTTTCCCCCAGAGCGCTCAGCAGGGCCCGGCGGATCTGGTCCGCACTGGGCCGGTCCGTGGGCCGTTTCGCCAGAGCCAGCTCGGCCAGGCGACCCACGGACCGGGTCACCTGCGGATTCAGCTGCGTCAGCGACGGTGGGAAGCGCGTCAGGTGCGCCACCATCAACTCCTCGTAGGTGTGCCCGTTGAAGGGCCGGTCCCCGCCCAGCAGTTCGTACAGCATGATCCCCAGGCTGTACACGTCGCTGGCGCTGCTGGTCGCCTCACCCTGGTACACCTCGGGCGCCATGTAGTACGGACTGCCGCTGGTCTTGCCGCCCTGCGACACGAAGTACGTGTTGCCCAGGTCACCCAGCGCCGCGCGGCCGTCCTCCATGACGTACACGTTGTGAGGCTTCACGTCCTGATGCACGGCGCCCTGATGGTGCAGGTAGGTCAGCGCCGACGCGAGATCCGCCAGGATCCGCAGCGCCTGGTCAGGCGGCAGGGTCCGGTCGGGCAGGTCCGCCAGCTGCTCATTCAGCGCACCCTGGGGGTAGTACGTGATCGCCAGGAATGCCCCCGGACCGAATGGCGTGCCCCCGAACCCCCGCACCAGATGTGGATGGCGGAACTGCAGGGTCAGGCGCACCTCATTCCCGAACCGTTCCGCGGCGTCCTGCACCGACAGCGTCTCCGGATGCGGGAGCTTCAGCGCCACCAGCTGCCCCTGCGCGTTCGAGGCCAGGCGCACCAGTGAGGTGTTCCCGCGCCCCAGCACGCGGTGCAGGGTGTATCCGTTTATGGTGCTCGCCTCGGTCATGCTTGCCCTCAAGGGTGTCACGTTCCACAGCGGCTGACAAGCATGAACGCCACCACCCCACGCAGCACCAAGGAAAAGGAAAAGGCGCCACCGCACAGAGCGGCGCGCCCGGTCCCTTCACTGCCGTTATTCGTCGTCGCTGCTTTCTTCAGCCACGCGCTTCCCAGCCATCCATTCCAGGCCAGCCCACTGCAGGTCTTCCAGGTCGCCGTCCAGCACGTCGTCGGGGTTGTGCTTCATGACGCCCGTCCGGTGATCCTTGATGTACTGCTTGTCCAGCACGTATGAGCGGATCTGGCTGCCCCACTCGATCTTCTTCTGCTCACCGCGCGCCTTGGCTTCCTCTTCCTCACGCTTGCGCATCTCAATGTCATAGAGGCGCTGCTTGAGGATCTGCAGGGCGATCTCGTGGTTTTTGATCTGCGAGCGCGTCTGCTGCGAGGCCACCGCAATGCCCGTCGGCAGGTGGGTCAGGCGCACGGCCGAGTCGGTCGTGTTCACGCCCTGCCCGCCCGCGCCCTGCGAGCGGAACACATCACGGCGCAGGTCGCTGTCCGGAATGTGAATGTTGATCTCCTCTTCCGGCACCTCCGGGACGACGTCCACCGACGCGAAGGACGTGTGACGGCGGTTGTTGCTGTCGAAGGGTGATACGCGCACGAGGCGGTGCACGCCGTGCTCGGGCAGCATCATCCCGAAGGCCTTCTCGCCGCGGATGATGAATTCGCTGCTGATCACGCCGGCCTGATCGCCGTCCACCTGATCGATCAGGTCCACCTTGTAGCCCCGGCGTTCGGCCCAGCGCATGAACATCCGGGTCAGCATCCCGGCCCAGTCCATGCTCTCGGTGCCGCCCGCCCCACTCTTCACGCGCACGATCGCGGCCGTGTCGGCGTGCTTCATGGTGAACAGCGTTTCCTTGTACAGCTCATCCACGCGTGTCTCGATGGACGTCTGCTCTTCCATGAGCATCTCGCGCTCGTCGGCGTCGGCCATCTCCAGCATCTCGCTGAGACCCTGCGCGTCCGAGTTCAGCGTCTGGTACCCCTCGACCACGCGGCGGAGCGTGCCTGCTTCCTGCGTCACCTTGCGGGCGCGCGCGGAATCGTTCCAGAGTTCCGGGTCGCTCAGTTCACGGTCCAGTTCGTTCAGGCGGCGTGTTTTTCCGGGAATGTCAAAGGTACTCCCGGAGCGACGCGAGTTTTTCCAGCAGTTCCTGCATGGGCGTGCCTCCCTTCCGCGCACTCCCGTTGAGCGGGACGCGGGTTCATATGCCAAGAGAAGAGTATAGGGACGCCCCCGACACAACAGTGGCCCAGAGGAAGCAGAGCAACAAAGCTTGCTTGGAGCGGGAAGAGGAGGTGCAAGGCCTGTTCTACGGTTCGCTGCATGGACGAGCTGAGCAATGATGCTCGTTCTTCCGGTGCTCCTTCCTGCTCTCGAGGACATGCTGCGCGTGGTCGCCTGGGCGTGCGAGCGAAGGTCAAGGAGGGCTTTGGGTTGGGGTGTTGACAGATTCACGCGGGGCCTG